>JAXDPC010000254.1:0-5853 GCA_034668525.1 Sphingomonadales bacterium | reverse complement strand
CGGGCCCGTGCCCGCCGAGGTCCGCGCGCTTGCACGAACGTTCCTCGAGAAGGTGAGGACGGGCGACGCGGCCGCGTTGCGCGCCTTCGTCGGCCTGTGGTCCGAGGTCGAGCCCGAGGATGGCACCTGGGCGGCCGCCTTCACGGACTATCTGCTGGGGCGGAACGGCTCTCCGATCGCGGCCCTGCGCGATTTGCCGCAGCCCCAGATTGCTTTTTTCCAGGAATCGCTCAGCCGCGCCGAGGTCGAGGAGGGTGAAACCGGCGACTGGCATATCTGCTTCTGCAAGACCGCAGACTGCGCCGCGGTCTGGCCGATCAGCGCCGCCGATGCCACCGCGGAGCCCAGGCGTCCCTATGTCTGCCTGCGCGCATTCGACAGCCGCAACGGGGGTAATCCGGCCGACGCGCTGGGTCTCGTGCGCCGAGGCGGCGTTCGCGAGCCCGCGCGGACCGCATTTCGCCGACAATCCGAGTCTTTTCGCCGATGAGCGCTTGATTCTCCGGCACTTTCCTGATTCTGTCTCATCCATGGCGGGGGTTCGAAATCCGGTTTCACTGATCAGGCGCGCGGCGCTGCCGGCGCTTGCGTTCCTGATCATCGCCAATTTCGTCGGCTACGCCGTGGTCGGCGACAACGGCGTCCTCTCCTGGGGCGATTACCGGCGCCAGAAGGCGGAGCGGACGGTCGTCCTCGCCCGCCTCGAGGCGGAGCGGGGAAGGCTCCAGCACCGCGCCAACCTGCTCGATCCGCGCCATGTGGATCCGGACCTCGCCGAAGAGATGATCCGCGCCAATCTCGGGCTCGTCCGCCCGGACGAAGTGATCATCCGCACCGACCGCTGAGCCTCCCGCCGGCCCCGGCGGCGAGCCGGGCACAAGTTGCGCACCCTCGCATTTGCCGCCATAGAGCCGCCGAAATCCAATCCGGGAAGGACAGCGACAAGCCGTGGCCAGGGCCGCATCGCCGAAGCGAACGAACGCCAGCAAGGACGCTCCGCCTCAGACTCCCGATCGCGAGCGGCCGCCGCAGCCGGGGCGTTACGAGGCGAGCCGCGACGAGCTCATCCAATTCTATCGCCAGATGCTGCTCATCCGCCGCTTCGAGGAGCGCGCGGGCCAGCTCTACGGACTCGGCCTGATCGGCGGCTTCTGCCATCTCTATATCGGCCAGGAGGCGGTCGCGGTCGGTCTCCAGTCGGCGATGGATCCGAAGCGCGACAGCGTCATCACCGGCTATCGCGACCACGGCCACATGCTCGCCTACGGCATCGATCCGCGCGTCATCATGGCCGAGCTGACCGGGCGCGCCGCCGGAATATCGAAGGGCAAGGGCGGCTCGATGCACATGTTCAGCGTCGAGCATAAATTCTACGGCGGCCACGGCATCGTCGGCGCCCAGGTCAGCCTCGGCACGGGGCTCGCCTTCAAGCACAAGTACAGCGAGGACGGCGGCGTCTGCCTCGCTTATTTCGGCGACGGCGCGGCGAACCAGGGGCAGGTCTATGAGAGCTTCAACATGGCCCAGCTCTGGGGCCTGCCGATCGTCTACGTAATCGAGAACAACCAATATGCGATGGGCACCTCGGTCAACCGCTCGTCGGCGGAGGATCAGCTCTACAAGCGCGGCGACAGCTTCCGCATCCCCGGCCTCCAGATCGACGGCATGGACGTGCTCGCCGTGCGCGCCGCGGCCGAGACGGCGATGGAGTGGGTGCGGGGCGGCAAGGGGCCGATCCTGCTCGAGCTCAAGACCTACCGCTATCGCGGCCATTCCATGTCGGACCCGGCCAAATATCGCTCGCGCGAGGAGGTCCAGTCGGTGCGCGACAAATCGGACCCGATCGAGGCGGTGAAGCGCGAGCTCGCCGCCGTCGGCGTCGACGAAGCGCAGGTCAAGGCGATCGACGCCGAGATCAAGCGCATCGTCGTGGAAGCCGCCGACTTCGCCGAGCAGTCCCCCGAGCCGGACGCGAGCGAGCTTTTCACGGACGTTTTGGTTGGTTCTTATGATTGAACTGAAGATGCCCGCCCTCTCGCCGACCATGGAGGAGGGGACGCTCGCCAAATGGCTGGTCAGGGAGGGGGACGAAGTCACCTCCGGAACCGTGCTCGCGGAGATCGAGACCGACAAGGCGACGATGGAGTTCGAATCGATCGACGAGGGGACCGTCGCCAAGATCCTGGTGCCGGAGGGCACGGACGAGGTGAAGGTCGGCACGGTGATCGCGATCCTGGCCGCGGAGGGCGAGGACGCCTCCGCGGCGCCGGCCGAAGCGAAGCCCGAGGTCGAGCAGCCGAGCGACCAGAAGGCCGAACCGGTGGCCGAGCAGAAGCCGGCGGAGACGGGCGCCCAGCAGCTGGTCGCCGCCGCCGAGCGCAACCCGGAGCGGCCGGAAGTCCCCGAAGGCACCGAGACCGTCCGCCAGACCGTCCGCGAGGCGCTGCGCGACGCCATGGCCGAGGAGATGCGCAAGGTCGGGCGCGTGTTCGTGATCGGCGAGGAGGTCGCCGAATATCAGGGCGCCTACAAGGTGACCCAGGGCCTGCTCGACGAGTTCGGCCCGAAGCGGGTGATCGACACGCCGATCACCGAATATGGCTTCGCCGGCGTCGGCACCGGCGCGGCGATGGGCGGCCTCAAGCCGATCGTCGAGTTCATGACCTTCAACTTCGCCATGCAGGCGATCGACCACATCATCAATTCGGCGGCCAAGACCAATTACATGTCCGGCGGCCAGATGCGCTGCCCGATCGTCTTCCGCGGGCCGAACGGCGCGGCCAGCCGCGTCGGCGCCCAGCACAGCCAGAATTACGGCCCCTGGTACGCCAGCGTCCCCGGCCTGATCGTGATCAGCCCGTACAGCGCCGCCGACGCCAAGGGCCTGCTCAAGGCGGCGATCCGCTCCGACGACCCGGTCGTCTTCCTCGAGAACGAATTGCTCTACGGCCAGAGCTTCGACGTGCCCAGGCTCGACGATTACGTGCTGCCGATCGGCAAGGCGCGCATCGCGCGGGAAGGCAGCGACGTCACCCTGGTCAGCTATTCGATCGGGGTGGGAGTGGCGCTCGACGCGGCGGCGAAGCTCAGCGCGGAGGGGATCGAGGCCGAGGTCGTCGACCTGCGCACCCTGCGCCCGCTCGACCGCGAGACGGTGCTGCGCTCGCTCGCCAAGACCAACCGGATGGTCTGCGTCGAGGAAGGCTGGCCGGCCTGCTCGATCTCGGCCGAGCTGATGGCGATCGCGATGGAGGACGGCTTCGACGATCTCGACGCGCCGGTGCTGCGCGTCACCGACGAGGACGTGCCGCTGCCTTACGCCGCCAATCTCGAGAAGCTGGCGCTGATCAGGGTCGACGACGTCGTCGAGGCGGCGAAGAAGGTCTGCTATCGCTAGTCTCGCAGCTCCGCGAGACCGGCGATGATCCCCCTCGATCCCGACCGCACGCTCGCGCTTGCCTACGTTCCCGCGCGGCGCCATGCCGCAGTCGCTGCGCTCTGGCGGCTCGACGCGGCGCTGTCGTCGGTGCTGTCGACCGGACGCGAGCCGCTGATCAGCCGGATCCGGCTTGCCTGGTGGCGCGAGGCGCTCGAGAAGCTCGACGCGGCGCCGGCGCCGGCCGAGCCGGTGCTGCAGGCGCTCGCCGCGCACGTGCTTCCGGCGGGGGTCAGCGGGGGCGAGTTGGCGGCGATGGAAGCCGGCTGGGCCGTGCTGCTTTCGCCGGACCCTCTCGGGCCGAGCGACCTCGCCCTCTACGCGTCGGCGCGCGGCGGACTCCTGTTCCGCCACACGGCGCGGCTGCTCGGAGAGGCTGCGCCGAGCGCCGCTGTCGAGGCCGGGGGAGCGGCGTGGGCGCTGGTCGACCTTGCGCGGCACAGCGCGAGCGAAGCCGATTGCGAAGCCGCCGTCGCAGCCGCGCGCGCGCTGCAACCCTGGCGCTGGCCCTCCCGTCTGCGCCCGCTCGGCATGCTCGTGGCGCTGGCGCGACGCGACGCCGAGCCAGACGGGCCGCGCTGGGAACCGCAGGGTGCGCCGCGCCGGATGCTGCGCATGCTGGGCCATCGCCTCACCGGAAAATAATCCGTTCTGGACCTAAGCTTTATTCGTTTTTCGATGAATTCTATCGTCCGTTCCACGATTTCAGTGGAGGCGGAGATGCTTCGTTACCTTGCGGCCGGCGGCTCGGCGGTCCTGCTGATCGTGGCCGGCTTCTTCATCTGGCGCAGCCAGGCGCAGGTCGAGCAGGCGCTGCCGCAGGCGCCGGCTTCTGCCGAAGCGGACGAGGAGGGCGAGGACGGGGAGGGGCCGGCCGCGGGGCGTCCGCGCCGCCCGCCCGCGGCGTCCGAGCGGAGCAAGGAGGAGCGCCGCTTCAACCGCGGCGACCGCAACAATGACGGCCGCGTCACCCGCGACGAGATGCTGCAGCCGCGCCTCAAGGCCTTCCAGCGTCTCGACGCCGACCACGACAATGGGCTGAGCTTCGAGGAATGGGCGGCGCGCAGCATCGCCAGGTTCGCCACCGCCGACGCTGATCGCGACGGCGCCCTCACCCGCCAGGAATATGCGACGACCGCGCCGAGGCCCCGCGCAAGGCCGAAGGGCCGGGACTGCGCGTGCTAGCGAGTTCCTCCCCATCGCAGGATGGGGAGGGGGACCACACGAAGTGTGGTGGAGGGGTAAGAGGCGCCCACGTCCGAGATTCTCGCGCGATCTCGCGCAGGCCGAGCCAACTACCCCTCCACCATGCTGCGCATGGTCCCCCTCCCCACGCCTTCGGCGCAGGGAGGAGCCTCGCGCGCCAAGTTCCTCCCCATCGCAAGATGGGGAGGGGGACCACACGAAGTGTGGTGGAGGGGTAAGAGGCGCCCACGTCCGAGATTCTCGCGCGATCTCGCGCAGGCCGAGCCATCTACCCCTCCACCATGCTTCGCATGGTCCCCCTCCCCACGCCTTCGGCGCTGGGAGGAGCCTCGCGCGCCAAGTTCCTCCCCATCGCAAGAGGGGGAGGGGGACCACACGAAGTGTGGTGGAGGGGTAAGAGGCGCCGACGTCCGAGATTCTCGCGCGATCTCGCGCAGGCCGAGCCTTCTACCCCTCCACCATGCTGCGCATGGTCCCCCTCCCCATGACTTCATCATGGGGAGGAATTTGGGCGATCCACGCCGCGAGGGCTGCACGGGCCCGGCTCGTGTAGAGGAGCTTGCGGTCGGCTTTCTTGCTGCGGCCTTCGATGGGGGGGAAGAGGCCGAAATTGACGTTCATCGGCTGGTAGGCGGAGGCGTCGGCGCCGCCGGTGATGTGGCCGAGCAATGCGCCAAGCGCGGTGGCGAGCGGCGGCGGCTCCAGCCTTTCGCCCCGCAGCTCGGCGGCGGCGAAGCGGCCGGCGAGGAGGCCGACCGCGGCCGATTCCACATAGCCTTCGCAGCCGGTGATCTGGCCGGCGAAGCGAATGTGCGGGGCCTTCCTCAGCCTCAGCGTGCCGTCGAGCAGCTGGGGCGAATTGATGAAGGTGTTGCGGTGGAGGCCGCCGAGCCGGGCGAATTCCGCATTCTCCAGGCCGGGGATGGTCCGGAACAGGCGGACCTGCTCCTTATGCTTCAGCTTGGTCTGGAAGCCGACCATGTTCCACAAGGTGCCGAGCGCATTGTCCTGGCGGAGCTGCACGACCGCATAGGGCCAGCGGCCGGTCTTCGGGTCGTCGAGCCCGACCGGCTTCATCGGTCCGTAGCGGAGCGTGTCGACGCCGCGCGCCGCCGCCACCTCGCTCGGCATGCAGCCCGCGAAATAGGGCGTGTCCTTCTCCCATTCCGTATACTCGGTCTTATCGCCGTCGAGCAGGCCCTGGTGGTAGG
>JAXDPC010000253.1:0-5976 GCA_034668525.1 Sphingomonadales bacterium | reverse complement strand
CAGCCGTGGAAGAAGGCAAGTGTGCGCCCACCCTGCTCGAGCAAGGCCTGGTGGCCCGGTCCGATCAGCTGGGTCTCCGCGTGGGACCAGAGGATCGGATTCTCGCCGGGATCGGTGCACGGCCCGCGGGGAGAGGCGCAGCGCAGATAGCCGACCGCGTAGTTGCGGTTGCCGAAGAAGTTGCCGGTGAAGAACAGGAAATAGGCCGCGCCGCGGCGGACCATGGTCGGCGCCTCGACCACGCGCCATTCCCAATCGTCCTCGCGTCCCGGCGAATCGTTGCTGGCGACGAGCCGGGTCGGCGGGCCGAGCGCGGCGAGCCCGTCGGGCGAAAGGCCCTGCACCCAGATCGCCGAACCCGGCGCGCAGCAGTTCGAATCCTCCTTGTAATAGAGATAGAGGCTGTCGCCGTCGCGAAACGGGTGGGCGTCGATCGCGCCGGAGGCGAATTCGGCGCAGACCAGCGGGGTGCCGATCCCCTCGAACGGCCCGTCCGGCCGGTCGGCCACGGCAGCCCCCAGGCATTGACGCTGGAGCAGGCGCGGTCCTTCGGGCGGAGTCTCGGTGCGGGTCAGCGCGTTGTGGCGGGCGTTGAAATAGAGGACGTAGCGGCCGCCCACCGCCATCGCCTCGGGCGCCCACACCTGTGGGTGCGAGCGGTCGACCCAGGCCGGCAGGTTGGCCGCCGGCAGCACTTCGGCCGGAGTGCTCCACCGGCGAAGGTCGCGCGAGCGCGCCATCTGCACGTTGCGGCCCGCGACGCCGGTCCCGTAGGCATGATAGCTTCCCCCGAAGCGCGCGACGAACGGGTCGGGGAAGTCCTCGTCCAGGATCAGCCGCGGCCCGCCGCTGCCTGCCGGGCAGCTTCGCGCGGCCTGCGCCTGGGCGGCCTCGCCGGCCGCGGCGAGCGCGAGCGCCAGGAGGGCGGCGGCGCTTGTGGTTCTGGTCGGACGCATCGGCACCTCTCCCGCCGACCGATAGCCGCTTTTCGGCGGCGCGCGAAAGCCGGCGCTTCAGCCGCTCGGGTGGAAGAAGTCGTAGATGCCGCGCGCCATCGTCTTCGAGATTCCGGGCGCCTTTTCGAGGTCCTCCAGCGCCGCGCCCTTGACCGCGCGGGCGGTGCCGAAATGCATCAGCAGCGCGCGCTTGCGGCTGGGCCCGATGCCCGGCACCTCGTCGAGCGGGCTCGAGACCATGTTCTTCGCCCGTTTCTGGCGATGCGCGCCGATCGCGAAGCGGTGCGCCTCGTCGCGCAGCCGCTGGAGGTAGAAGAGGACGGGCGAGTTGGTCGGCAGGGTGATCTCGCGGCCGCCCGCCATGTGCATGATCTCGCGGCCGGCATTGCGGTCCGGCCCCTTGGAGATGCCGACAACCGGCACGTCGTGGATGCCGGCGTCCTCCAAAGTCTCGACGACGGCGGAGAGCTGGCCCTTGCCGCCGTCGATCAGGAGCAAATCGGGCCAGTCGCCGCGGCTCCGGTCCGGATCCTCCTTCTCGAGCCGGGCGAAGCGGCGCGACAGCACCTCGCGCATCATCGCGAAGTCGTCGCCGGGCGCCGTTTCCGGCCGCTTGATGTTGAACTTCCTGTAGGCGCTCTTGCGGAAGCCCTCCGGCCCGGCCACGATCATCGCGCCGACGGCGTTGGTCCCCATCACATGGCTGTTGTCGTAGACCTCGATCCGCTCCGGCGGCTCGGGCAGCTCGAACGCCTCGGTCAGGGCGCGCAAAGTCTTCGCCTGGGTGCTGGTCTCGGCGAGGTGACGGTCGAGCTCCTCCTCCGCGTTGCGCTTCGCCTGGGCGATCATCCGCACCTGATCGCCGCGCTTCGGCACGCGGAGCGTCACCTTGCGCTCCGCCCGCTCCGACAAGGCCTCGCAGAGCAGCTCCCGCTCCGGCACCTCGCGGTCGAGCAGCACCTGGCGGGGCGGCGGCACCTCCTCGTAGAATTGCATCAGGAAGGCGGCGAGCACCTCGTCCTCCGGCACGTCGGCGGTGTGGGCCGGGAAGAAGCTGCGATGGCCCCAATTGTTGCCGCCGCGGATGAAGAAGGCCTGGATGCACATCGTGCCCGCCTTGCAGGCGAGCGCGAAAATGTCGGCGTCGCCGAGCCCCTCGGCGGCGATCGTCTGCGTGCCCTGGATGAAGGTCAAAGCGCGGAGACGATCGCGCAGCAAGGCGGCGATCTCGAAGTCCATCGCCTCGGCCGCTTCCTGCATCTGGCCGGCGAGCTTCTGCTGCACCCTGGTCGATTTGCCGGCCAGGAAGTCCTTCGCGTCGGCGACCAGCTCGGCATAATCCTCCTTGCCGATCCGGTCGACGCAGGGCGCCGAGCAGCGCCGGATCTGGTAGAGCAGACAGGGTCGCTTGCGCGTCGCGAAGAAGCTGTCGGTGCAGCTCCTCAGCAGGAACAATTTCTGCAGCGCGTTGAGCGTCCGCGTCACCGAGCCGGCGCTGGCGAAGGGCCCGTAATATTGCCCCTTGTGGCGCCGCGCGCCGCGATGCTTGCGCACCTGCGGAAAATCATGGTCCTCGCGCAGCAGGATGAAGGGGAAGCTTTTGTCGTCGCGCAGCAGCACGTTGTAGGGCGGCCGGTAGCGTTTGATCAGCTGCGCCTCGAGCAGCAGGGCCTCGGCCTCGGTGTTGGTGGTGACGATCTGCATCGAGCGCGTCTGCGACACCATCCGCTGCAGCCGCTTCGAGAGGCGCGAGACCTGGGTGTAATTGGTCACCCGGTTCTTTAGCGCCCGCGCCTTGCCGACATAGAGCACGTCCGCCTTGGCATCGAGCATCCGGTAGACGCCCGGCCGCACCGGCAGCGTCTTCACCACCTTCCGGATCGCCGCCACCCCCGCCTCGATGTCGGGCAGGTCCGACCCGCGCACCGTGTAGGCGGACTTCTCCTCGTTGAAGCGATCGGTCGGGCTGTCGGTCACGCGCCGGATTTAGGGGCGCGCGGCGCGGCTGGCCAGCATCGCCGCTTATTCGAGCTCGAAGCTGACCGTCAGGCTGACGCCGAGCGCCTGCTCGCCGAGGACGATGTTGGTGTCGGCGGCGGCGCGCGATTCGCCGTAGCCGGCGGCGATGCCGCCCTGGAAGACCTGCCCCGCCTCGCTGATCGCCAGGATCCGCGCCACCCGCATGCCGAGCGAGCGGGCATAGAGGTCGGCGCGGGCGCGGGCGGCGGCCAAGGCGCGGGTGCGCGCTTCGTCGAGCGCGGCGTCGGCGGTGCTCACCTGGAAGGTCGGGCCGTTGATCTCGTTCGCGCCCGCCGTCACCAGGGCGTCGAGGATGCGCCCGGCATTGGCGGCGTCGCGGAAGCGGACCATGAGGATATGGCCCGCCCGGTAGCCGAGGAACTCCGGCACGGTCTCGCGGCTGTGGCGGTATTGGGCGTTGAGCTGCACGGCGCTGCTCTGGACGTCGCGGTCGGCGATCCCGGCCCGGCGCAGCGCGGCGCGCAGCGTTTCCATCTTGGCGGCATTGGCCCGGATCGCCTCGGTCGCCGTCGGCGCCTGGGTGCTCACGCCCGCGTTGATCAGGACGATGTCGGGCTCCCGCGTCACCTGGCCCATGGCGACGACGTCGAGCCGCGTGCCGCTGATCGGCCGCACCTCCGTCGTCTGCGCTGCGAGCGGCGTCGCCAGCGTCAGCAAGGCCGCCGCCATCATCGTCCGTGCCATCATCTGCCTGTCCTCTCCCTGGGGGCTGCGATGGTGCGCCGCTCCGGCCCTCGCGGCAACCGCAGCGCTCGGCGCGCAGATCTGCTAGGGTGCGGCCATGGTCAGCGCAGACGATTTCCGGCGGATCGCCCTCTCCTTCGAGGGCGCCGAGGAGCGGTCGCACATGGGGCACCCGGACTTCCGGGTGAGCGGCAAGGTCTTCGCGAGTCTCGGCTATCCCGACCCGTCCTGCGGGATGGCCGTGCTGATGCCGGAGCAGCAGGAGGATTTCATGACGCTGGCGCCGGACGCCTTCCGTCCCGCCGCGGGGGCGTGGGGGCGCCGGGGAAGCACCGTCGTTCAGCTCGATGCGGTGAGCGAAGACCTGCTCGAGGCGGCGCTGACCGCCGCCTGGCGCAAGCGCGCATAAATGGGGACTATCCCTGTTTCGGCCGGGTCAGTTGGCGCGCCCGAGGCCGGCGATGGTCTCGTCGATCATCGCGCGGTCGGCGTCGGCGTCGAGCCGCTCGCGGATCAGGCGCTCGGCGGCGGCGGCGGCGACGTCGACCGCCTTCGCCCGGACTGCGGCGAGAGCCGTCCGCTCCGCGGCGGCGATGCGGTCCTCGGCCATGTGGGTGCGGCGCTCGATCAGGCGTGCGGCGTCGGCCTCGGCCTGGACGCGGATCGCCTCCGCCTCGTGACGGGCGCGCTCGATCAACATCGCTGCGTCGGCCTCGGCGCTCGCCTGCTTGGCCTCATATTCCGCGCGCAGCGCCTCCGCTTCGGAGCGCAGGCGCCGGGCCTCGTCGAGCTGCTCCCTTATCCCGGCGATCTTGCGGTCGAGCGCCGCGCCGATGACCGCGGGCACGCGCTTCCAGATCAGGATCGCCAACACCATGACCATGGCCAGCGCGATCCAGGCCGGCGCATCGAGGCCGAAGGCGGTCGGCGTCGGATGGTGCTCCGGGGCTCCCGTATGGGCGTCGGTCGCGTGCGTCTCGGGATGCGCCGCGGGGGCTTCGGGCGCGGGACTTGGATGCTCAGCCATTGCTCGCCTTCACGGCCGCGGCCGCTTCCTGTTCGGTGACGTCGATGCCGGCCAGACGCTGCGCCATGTCGCGCGCCGCCTCGGCCGCGACCCGCTCCAGCTCGGCGAGCGCCTCCCCGGTGGCGGCGCGGATCCGCGCCTCGGCCGCCTCGATGCTCGCGGCGGTCTCGGCATTGGCCGCCTGCATGAGCTGCTCGGTCGCCCGCCCGCTCTCCGCCTTGGCGGCGGCGGCGAGCTTCAGCGCCTCGGCCCGGCTCTCGTCGAGGCGCGCGCGATAGGCCGCCTCGATCGAGTCGGCGGCCTCGCGCGCCGCCTGCGCCTGAGCGATGTCGTCGGCGATGCGGCGGTCGCGCGATTCGACCGGCGACGGGATCTTCGGCAGCATCGCCCGGCCGATCCCGAAATAGATCAGGCCGAGCACCAGCAGCAGCCAGAAGAACTGCGAGAAGGCGACGTCCGCGAGCTGGTTGATCTGAGGCATGTGCTTCCCTCGATGGGGACAGTTGCCGGCAACTGTCCCCGCTTACGCCTTAACGGGCGTAGAGGATGATCATCGCCACGGCGAAGGCGATCAGGCCGAGCAGCTCGGCGGCGGCGAAGCCGATGAACAGCCGGCCCTGCTGGCTGTCGGCCGCGGCCGGGTTGCGGATCGCGCTCTCGAGGAACGAGCCGAACACGTTGCCGACGCCGACCGCGGCGGCGCCGACGCCGATCGCGGCGAGACCGGCGCCGATAACCTGGGCAGATGCGAGGTCCATGATATTCTCCTTTGTGAAACGCTTGAAAAGGCTGCTAAAAACTTAGTGAAGGTTGACCGCGTCGTTGATGTAGAGCGAGGTCAGAAGGGCGAAGACATAGGCCTGGATCGCGCACACGAGCAGCTCCAGCGCCATCACGCCCATGATGAAGACGAAGGACAGCAGGCTCACCAGCGGGCCCGCAACGCCGCCGGCGTTGATGCCGCTGACGATGAAGGCGCCGAACACCTCGACCAGGATGTGGCCGGCGATCATCGCCACGAACAGCCGCAGCGCGAGGCTGAACGGGCGGACCATGAACGACAGCAATTCGATCAGGAAGATCAGCGGCAGCAGCACCTTGGGCGTGCCGTGCGGGATGAACAACGAGAAGAAATGGAAGCCGTGCTTCCAGAAGCCGACGATCAGCACGATCGAGAAGCTGATGATCGCCATCACGCCCGTCACCGTGAACTGGCTGGTGACGGTGAAAGGCTGGGCGCCGACAAGGGCGAAAGGCATCAGGCCGAGA
>JAXDPC010000252.1:0-7657 GCA_034668525.1 Sphingomonadales bacterium | reverse complement strand
GGCGCCATCCCCGCCGCGTAGAGCGTGATCGCGCGCGAGGCGGGCCTGTCCGGCAGTTGAATGCTCAACGAAACCCGTGACGGCCATCATGCCAAATGCCCTGCGCATCCTCGCTTCGCTCCCGCCGGACCTACAGCGTCCAGACCAGCACGTTGGCCACTGCCACCGCGGCGGCGACGAGCATCAGCGCGCCCTTGGTGCGGTCCCGTCCGCTCGCGATCAGCCACACGCCTCCTCCGGCCAAAGCGAAGGCGGCGATCATCATGATCGAGAGCAGGGTGCCGCTCATTGCCGCGCCAGGATCTGCGCATAGAGCGCCGGATCGACGTTGCCGCCCGAGACCACCACCACGGAACGCTCGCCGAGCGCGCCCGCCTTGCCGGCCAGAGCCGCCGCCAGCGCCGCCGCACCGCCCGGCTCGGCGACGATTCGAAGGTGTCGGAATGCGTAGGCGACGGCGCGCTCGACCTCTTCCTCGCTTACGGCTACCGCTCCGGCGCCGCGCGCATCGAGGACGCCGAAGGTGAGCGGCGAGACGCGCAGCGTCTGGAGCGCGTCGCAGCGCGTCGGCGGCGGGTTCGGGCCGACCGGCACGATCTCTCCAGTCGCGAGCGAGCGGCCCATATCGTCCCACCCCTCCGGCTCCGCCAGGACGATCTCGGCTGCGGGAAGCGCAAGCGCGATTCCCGCGGCGAGTCCCCCGCCGCCGCAGGGGACCACGATCTTGTCCGGCTGCCCGCCCATCTGCTCGCCGATCTCGACGCCGACGCTTCCCTGCCCCTCGATCACGTCGACATCGTCGAACGAGGGCACCAGCACGCAGCCGCGCTCCCCCGCCAACCGCGCGCCTATCTCCTCCCGATTCTCCTTCGCGCGGTCGTAGAGCACGACGGCGGCGCCGGCCGCTTCGGTGGCGTCCAGCTTCACGCCGGGCGCGTCGGACGGCATCACGATCACCGCCTCGATGCCGAGCCGTTGCGCGGCCAGCGCCACGCCCTGCGCATGGTTTCCCGAAGAGAAAGCGACGACGCCGCGGCGCCTTTCCTCGTCCGATAGCTGCAGCAAGCGATTCGTCGCGCCCCTGAGCTTGAAGCTGCCGCTCCGCTGCAGGCATTCGGCCTTGACCAGGAAGCTTTGCCCGTCCGACTCAGCCGGCAGCAGGGGCGTGCGGGTCACGTGCCCGGAAATTCGCTTCGCCGCAGCTGCGACACCCTCCGGCGATGGCCGTCTCTCTGTCACGCAAGCTCCTGATTTCACGAGGAGAAAAGCAACTCTTTACAGGGGGGGACGCGGCCAATATATCGGCGCCGCTGCCCCATGGGGACTTCCAACAACCGCAAGGCAGCTTTTTCGTCAACTACCGCCTTTGGAGGTCCCTTGAGTTGCACAAGCATCATAGCGCGCTGGGGCTAGCTTCGCTCCCCTTCGGCAACGCCGGCGTTGCCGATCTCGCAAGGCAGCGCCCGGTCCAGCCGGTCACGCTCATCCGTCCGCACGCCGCCAGGCGCGCCGCCCGCTTCTTCATCGAGAAGTTTCCGGGCCGGTCGCTATATGCCGTGAAGGCCAATCCCTCGCCGGAGCTGCTCCGCATCCTCTGGGAAGAGGGCGTGACCCATTACGACGTCGCGTCGATCGCCGAAGTGCGGCTGGTCGCCGAGACGCTGCCGGACGCGGTCCAATGCTTCATGCATCCGGTCAAGGCCGAGGAGGCGATCGCCGAGGCCTATGCGCTCGGCGTGCGCACCTTCTCGCTCGACACGATGGACGAGCTCGAGAAGATCGTCCGGGCGACCGACGGGGCGACCGACCTCAATCTGTGCGTCCGCATCCGCGTCTCCTCGGACCATGCCAAATTGAGCCTCGCCTCCAAGTTCGGCGCCGAGCCGGGCGAGATGCGCGACCTGCTCTTCGCCACCCGCCAGGCGGCGGACGCGCTCGGCATCTGCTTCCATGTCGGCAGCCAGGCGATGACTCCGGCCGCTTATTCCGAGGCGCTGGAGCGGGTCCGCGCCGCCATCGTCGAGGCGGCGGTGACGGTCGACATCGTCGATGTCGGCGGCGGCTTCCCCTCGGTCTATCCGGGCATGGAGCCGCCCGCGCTCGAAGCCTATTTCGACGTGATCTCGCGCGCCTACGAGAGCCTGCCAATCTCTTACTCGGCGGAGCTGTGGTGCGAGCCCGGCCGCGCCCTCTGCGCCGAATATGCGAGCCTGCTCGTCCGCGTCGAGAAGCGCCGGGGCGACACGCTCTACATCAACGACGGAGCCTATGGGGCTCTGTTCGACGCCGCCCACATCGGCTGGCGCTTCCCGGTGAAACTGGTGCGCGGGGAGGATTCGGACGCGCGCGACCTGCCGTTCAGCTTCTACGGGCCGACCTGCGACGATCTCGACCATATGGCGGGCCCGTTCCACCTCCCGGCCGATGTCGGGCCGGGCGACTATATCGAGATCGGCATGCTCGGCGCCTACGGCTGCGCGATGCGCACCGGCTTCAACGGCTTCGGCGCCGCGACGAGCGTGATCGTCGACGACGAGCCGATGGCGACCTTGTACGGCACGGCGGAGGAACGCCCCGCCGCAAGCAACGTCGTCACCCTGTAACGAAACGACTAATGAGCCGGGCCGCCTCCGCTTCCGGCGGGGGCCTCTCGGCGTTTGATCGGAGATTGAGATGAACGAGCTGCCGCGCAACGACACCCGCAAGGCGGAGCTGCTTTCGACCGAGGTCGAGCATGTCGACATCAGGAGCTTCGACGCGCGTCCGATCGTCGATGCGATGCGCAAGATGAGCTTCACCTCGCGCGACCTCGGCCGCGCCGCCGAAATCTACAATATGATGCTCGGCGACCGCGACTGCTCGATCTTCCTCGTCGTCGCCGGCTCGACCTCGGCCGGCGGCTGCATGGACCTCTATGCCGAGCTGGTGCGCAACAACATGGTCGACGGAATCGTCGCCACCGGCGCCACCATCGTCGACATGGACTTCTTCGAAGCGCTTGGCCACAAGCACTATCAAGCGCTTGAAATCCCTGACGACGATACGTTGCGCTCGCTCTATATCGACCGCATCTACGACACCTATATCGACGAGGAGAATCTCCAGCACGTCGACCATACGATATTCGAGATCGCCGAGACGCTCGAGCCGAGGCCCTATTCGAGCCGCGCCTTCATCCGCGAGATGGGCAGGTGGCTGACGGCGCACGGCAAGAAGGAGAACAGCCTGGTCAAGCTCGCTTACGAGCATGGCGTGCCGATCTTCTGCCCCGCCTTCACCGACAGCTCGGCCGGCTTCGGCCTGGTCAAGCACCAGGTCGACCGGATGAAGGCGGGCAAGCCCTATCTCACCCTCGATTCGATCGCGGACTTCCGCGAGTTGACGGACATCAAGATCGCGGCCGGCACCACCGGCCTGCTGATGATCGGCGGCGGCGTCCCCAAGAACTTCATCCAGGACACCGTGGTCTGCGCCGAGATCCTCGGCCACGACGACGTCGAGGTGCATAAATATGCGGTCCAGATCACCGTCGCCGACGTCCGCGACGGCGCCTGCTCCTCCTCGACCCTCCAGGAGGCGGCGAGCTGGGGCAAGGTCTCGACCGCGATGGAGCAGATGGTCTTCGCCGAAGCCACCTCCGTGATGCCCCTCCTCGCCAGCGACGCCTATCACCGCGGCCTCTGGAAGGACCGCGAACCGCGCCGCTTTTCGAAGATGTTCGACTGAGGGGTGGAAAACCGCTTGCATGAGGGGCTCGTCCGGGCTGCATGAGCCTTGAAGGAACGACCTCATGCGGATCTTGCGCGCGCTGCTGCCCCTCGTCTTCTCCGGATGCGCAGCGGCCGCCGGCGCGCAAAATGTCATCAATGAGGAGATAGTCTGCATTTCCCACGGCCCCTATTGGCGGGGCAACGGGGCGGAGGTCCGCGCGATCGAGACGGTGCCGGTACCGGCGAGCTACCGGCGGCTCGAGCCATCCGGGTCGTGCGCGCGGTCCTCTATCATGTTCCACAACCTGATCGGCTGGCACATCGGATTTGGCAGCGAGCGCAGCACCGCCGCGGCGTTCGACCATCTTGAAGGATATTATCTGAGCGGACTCCCGGGCGCCGCGGACTATCGGCAGGCGGTAGAGCAGGCGCGGCGGTCGGCGCTGCCGGTGCTGCGATCCACCCCCGGCCGCAGGCACAGCCGGCTCCTTCTCCGGCGGGAAAGTCCCGAGGTCAGGCAACTGGACCGCCTGATCGACGGCGCGGCCTACCATCTGTATCTGGCCGAATTCGCATTGCTCGCGGCGGAGGAATTCGAATCGCTTCCGCTGCTGGAACGCGCCGACCGCCACTTCCGGGCGATCTCGGAGACGGCTTCGTGGCTCGCGGACCCCGCTGTGGCGCGACCGCTCGCCGGATTGTTCGACGACGAATTCGAAACCTTCCGTGTCGCGGAGCTCCGCATGCGCATCGCGGTGTGGCGCGCCCATCTCACCCGCGCACCGGCCGATATCGCGCGCGCGGAGACGCTGGTGACCGCCGCGGAGGGTCCGGGCTACCGTCGCCTGGCCGAAAGCTTCATGGGCGGCCGAGATGCCTGCGCAATCGATCCCGAGGCCGAGTGGGAAGCAGCGAACGACGCGTGCAACGCGCAGCAGAATCTTCAGGGGCGCGTGGCGTCCTGGATCGCAAATCGCGCCAAGCTCGACCTCGTTATCGGCTCGGAGGACCGGCGCGATTACAACCTTGCTCAGCAGCTCCTGCTCCGCGGATGGGGCCTGTCGAGCGCGGGTTGCTGCCGTCCCGCCGCCGCGGACGACCTCCTCCGCCTTCGCCTCCTGGACGCCGATACGCACCGTCGCCAGCTGGACGCGGCGACCGAAGACGCGGACATTCGCGAGCATCTCAGCGCCGCGATGTTCGAGCTCGGCCAGGCGCTCGAAGTTCTTTCGCCCGTCAGGACCCCGGCCCGATTCAGCCGCATCGCCGAGACTTGGCTGCAGCTTTGGGCGCGCGCGCACTCCCGGCCGGAATGGTCCGCTGGTCCCGCCTCGTCGGTGGAAGAGCAACGCTACGCCGTTTACCTGCGCGCGCTGCTCGACGCGCTGCCCGGGATCGCCACGGCGGGCGACTAGTCTTTACAGCGCCGCAACAATCCCGCACCTTCGCCTCGCTCGAACGGGGAGGCTGCTGGCTCATGGAAGGCTCCGAAATCCTGCTGCCGGTGGCGGTGCTGGTCGCATGGTCGCTGTTCATGATGTTCTGGATGGTCGCGGCGCGGCTGCCGGCCATGCGGGCGAAGGGGATCAGCCTCAGGACCGCCGTCGGCGGGCGGCCGGGCGTGCTCGACGGCGTCATCGACGACAAGGCCCAGTGGAAAGCGCATAATTACATTCACCTGATGGAGCAGCCGACGCTGTTCTATGCGATCGCGCTCACCCTGGCGCTGATCGGCCAGGGCGACGGCATCAACGCCATCATCGCCTGGGTCTATGTCGGCCTGCGCGTCATCCACAGCCTGATCCAGGCGACGGTCAACATCATCCGCTACCGCCTCATCGTCTTCCTGCTCTCGACGCTGGCTTTGGTGGCTCTGACCGTGCACGCGCTGATCGCGCTCATCGACTGAAGGCGGCGGCGAGCTCTACATGGGTTGACCAGCGGAACTGGCCGACCGGCTTCACCCAATCGAGCCGATAACCGCCTTCGCACAGGGTCTTCGCGTCGCGCGCGAACGTGTTGGGATTGCACGAGACATATGCGACGCGCGGGGCTGCCGAGCGCGCGATCTCGGTCACCTGCTCCTTCGCCCCGGCGCGCGGCGGATCGAGCACGATTGCTTCGAACCGGCCGAGATCGGCGGCGGTCAGCGGCCGGCGGAACAGGTCGCGGTGATCGACGAACACCGCCCTGCCCGCCCGCTTCGCCGCCGCGTTGAGCGCCGCCGCCGCGTCCCTCGCACCTTCGGCGGCGAGGATCTTACCGTCCAGCGACAAGGCAAAGGTGCCGAGCCCGGCGAACAGGTCGGCGACGATCCGAGCCGGGCCGACCGCGTCGTGCACCGCCGCGACGAGGACCGCCTCCCCTTCCGCCGTCGCCTGCAGGAAGGCGCCGTGCGGAAATGGCACCGGCACGCCGCCCAGCGCGATCGTCACCGGCTCGGGCTCCCAGCGCGTCTCCGGCCCGCCGCCGTCGTCCACCGCGAGCCGCGCCAGGCGGTGGGCATCGCTGAAGATTGCGAGCCGCTCGGCGGAGGCCAGCCCGTGGCGGTGGAAGCCCTCGATGGTGAGGTCGACGCCCTGATCGGCGAGCGTCATCTGGACGCGGGCGGAATCCCTCGCCGCGAACAGCTCGTCGAGCAGGAAGCGGACCGGGCCGACCAGCGCGAACAGCTCCGGCCGCAGGATGTGGCACTCGCGCATGTCGACGATCTTGTGCGATCTCTCGGCGTTGAAGCCGACCGAGGTCCGGCCGAGCTTCTTCTCCGCCTTGAGCGACGCCCGGCGGCGGCTGTTCGGCGGGGAGATATGCGCCTCCAATATGTCGGGCACCGGCAGCTGCTGCGCCGCCAGCGCCGAGGCGATCCGGTCGCGCAGGAAATCGGCGTAAGCGGAATCGTCGACATGCTGGAGCTGGCAGCCGCCGCATTCCGGGAAGTGGCGGCATGGCGGCACCGCGCGGTGCGGTCCCGGCGTCACCCGCTCGTCCGCCGCCACGAGATCGCCCGGCGCGGCCATCGGCACGAAATCGCCGCTCTCGGTCACTCCGTCGCCTCGAGCCGCGAGGCGCACGACCCTTTCGCCTTCACTCACAGGCATTCGGCGAGTGCGGCGGGCAGATGGTCGAGAAGATCGTCCGCGATGAAGCCGGCGCCGGCGAGCTCCGCCGCGCGGGCGTGCAGCCAGACGGCGGCGCAGGCCGCGTCGAACGGCTCCGTCCGGGCGGCGACGCGCGCCGCCAGAAGTCCCGCGAGAACGTCGCCCGTACCGGCGGTCGCCAGCCAGTGCGTGGAGGCGGCGTGGATCGCCGCCCGGCCGCCCGGAGCCGCCACCACGGTGTCCGGACCCTTATAGACCAGCAGCGCCCCGGCGCGGGCTGCCGCCGCGCGCGCCGCCACGATTTTCGAACCCGTGTTGCCGAACGCGGCCTCGAACTCGCCGGCATGCGGCGTCGCGAAGGTGACCGCGCGCCGCTGCCACGGCCATCCGTGCGCCGCGATCAAGGCGAAGGCGTCGCCGTCGAGCACCACCGGATGGGGGGCAGCCATCACCTGCTCGAGGGTCTCCCAGGCCGCTGGCCCACGCCCGAGCCCGGGTCCCACGACCACCGCACCGATCCGCCCGTCCCGCAGCAGGTCGGCAAGCGCCGCCGCGGGACGCCGCACGACCGCGTGCGGCACCTCGCCCGCCTCGCCGGCGAGACAGACATAGCCGGCGCCTCCCTGCAACGCGGCGCTCGCGGCCAGCGCCGCCGCGCCCGGCATCTCGCCGGCGACGACGAGCACATAGCCGCGGCTATATTTGTGGTCGTCGGGGCCGGGCGTGGCGAGCTTCGGCCTCCCCACCGCGACGAGACGGCTCTCCGCTTCGATCCCGATGTCGGCGACGACGATCCGCCCCATATGCCGCGCGGCGGGCTGGAGCAGGTGCGACGGCTTCAGGGTCGCG
>JAXDPC010000251.1:0-9591 GCA_034668525.1 Sphingomonadales bacterium | reverse complement strand
GATCCGCGGGTCGAGCTGGTCGAGGGAAGATCGGCCGGCCATGCTCAGTCCCCCGTCTTGAAGCGGGAGACACCCTCAACGAGTAACCGACCCTCGGCCACGTCCCGGCCATCGGCGAGGATCCGCGCGACCTTGTACGGGCCGAGGTCCTCGAGCCGGATCAGCTGCGCCTCGTTTGCGAGCCACTCGAGCTGCTCGGCGACGTCGCGCCGCGCGACGCGGTGGCCGAGCTGCGCGAGCAGGAGCGTCAGCGTGTCGTCGTTGTGCTCGCCCCCCACGTCGAAGAGCAGGTCAACGATCGCGCGGCGGACGACCGGGAGGATGACCGGGGGGATCACTTCGGGTTGGTCCCGGTGAGGCCGTGCTGGATCACGGTGTGCAGGAGGTCGAGCGTAGTCCCGACCTGCTTCTCTACTCCGCGGACAGCCGACTCGACGCCCGACATGCGGCCGGCGAGAACCGACATTCCCTGGTTAAGGTCGGACTTCGACGGGTTGCTGTCGCAGTCCTGCTCGACGATCGCCACGCGCTTGTCCAGGTCGGCCAGCTTCCTGGAGCCTTCGGCCAGCCGCGCCTCAATCAAGGCGAGGTCCGCCTTCGTCGGGAAGATCGTGCGGAGCCAGAGCGGCATCACCGCCACGACCAGCGCCGCGATGAAGGCCACTATCGGCCAGAGGGTACGGATAATCTCTAGCCAAGCCACGCGAGCCCCCGGAAAAACACTGACGGTTCAGTGTGTTCAATGGCTCGGAAACGGCGCTCGGCGTGGTGTCCGCTGGCGGACGTTATTCGGCCTCGTCTTCACCAAAGAGCTGCATCTGGCCGGGAATGTCGTAGCGGCCGCGCGGAGGCTCCGCTTCGTCGTCGGTTGCCTCGTCGGAATTGTTGACCAGTTCCGAGAGGTAGGTCCGCGAGGTGCCGAGGATACGAGCGGCCTCGGTGATTGTCAGCTCGTTCGCCCTGCAGCGCGCGATGAGGCTCCGGCGACGCGCCCGAGCGACCGCATATTTCGCCGTCGGGATCTCGAGGCGCTCGCGGCGGTAGACGTGACTCATCGTCGCGGCCGCGGCGGCGCCGATCAGGTCTCGCAGGACATTCCTGGCCGGATCGGCCGAGATATAGATCTGCTGGCCGCCATACTTCTCGACGATCAGCATGGTCTTGTAGGGGCCGATATGGTCCGCCATTTCGACCATCTGCTCCGTCCAGCCAGGGCCGGGCCGCACGTCCTCAGGGATCGGCAGCTGGTCGAGGCTGGAGTTATGGCCGATGCGGCCGTGGCGGCTCATTCGCCGGACCTCCGCTGCTGGAGGAACCAGATGGTCCAGGTAGCGGGCCACAGGAGGGCGAGCAGGATAACGTCCAACGGTGACAGCCGCGGCGCGTCCCAGGCTAGGCCGTTATCCCACCACCAGGCGAAGCAACCTGTCGCGGTCGAGACGAGGAGCCACGCGGGAAGCAGCTGAACGAGCATCCCTGAGGCCACCAACGCGGCCAGCACGACTGCGGTCACGAGAAAACCGGAAGCAACGGCGCGGCGATCACGGTTCATTCGACCGCTCCGCGCCGTTCGCCGATCGCGCGGCGCAGCTTCTTACCGAGGTAGCGGATCGCGGCGTCCAGCTCGTGGCTGTCGAGCTCGTGGAGCGCCCGCGTCGTCGGCAGGGCGCGCTGCAGATAAAGCTCGCACCCGCCGCGGGCGACCAGGCCCCGTTCCGCCAGCTTCGCCCAAACCGCCTCGAGGACGGCGCGGCGGTCGTCGTTGGCGGTGACGCCCTTGCCGGCCGGCCAGCGGACGCCCTCGCGCGCCGCCCAGGACTTCAGCGCCTCGATAACGGAGAAGGACTTGCGGTGGTCGAGGAAGCGCAAAGCTGCGACGTGCGCCTGCCGCTGGACGAAAGCATCCAGGGCCTCGGCGCCCGGCTCCTCGACGGCGCCGAGCCAGTAGAGCGTCCACCAGAGCGCCTTGATCTTGCCGATGTGCGCGCGGTGGCCCATCGGGCCTTTCCAGCCCTTGTTGAGGCGATCGAGGACGCGGCCGATCTCGGGGAGGTCCATGTCCGCGAGCGACGCCTTGCCGGTCTCCTCGAGCTGGATCGCGTGGCGATCGTCGTCGGATATCCGCAGCCGGCGCGAGGCGGCGCGGACGGCGAGGATCATCTTCTGCCGGCTGTCCGATTTGCCGGCAGCCGTCCTCAGCGCGCGGCCGGCGACGACGGAGAAGAGCTTCGCAGCCATCAGTCCCGCTGCCACCACATGAGGCGCCGCTCCTCGGCGTCGACGTCGTCGGACGCCGCGATCGTCATGGCGGGTGCCGCTGCCTGTGCGGCCGCGGGCGCGGGCGCCGCCGCATCAGCGGCGAGGCGCGGAAGATGTTCGTGGTAGGAGGCGACGCGCTCGGTGGCCTCGTCCAGCGTCAGGCGCTCGCGGACGGCGAGCTGCATCGCTTCGCGGTGAAGCCTCCTGCGTTCCCGAGCTCCGCGGCCGCTCACCGGATCGCTCCGCTGCGGATCTTCGCCATAGTCGACGCGAGCCGATCGACGAGCTCGCCGAGTCCCGGCCCGTCGAGCTGGCGGAACTCATCGAAGGTGAGGATCTCCTGCGCGCCCCATTGCGGCCGCCCAGGCGCAGGCAGGAACGTCGGTACAAGCTCCCGCTCGCTATCCGCGACGACGATGTAGACGCGCTCCGGCATCAGTCCGCGCCCTTGGCGGTGGCAGCGGAGGCGAAGGCGAGGGCCGTGCCGCAGAAGGCGCACTCCGCGCTCGATCGGCCGACGTGCCAGTGAGAGCGGCCGCAGCCGGGGCAGCGGTTGACAGCGCCGCGGTGGTAGAGGGGCGCGTAGCCGCGCTCGGCGATCAAGGCCGCGGCGCTCACGCGGCGGCGCTCCGCGCCGGGGTGGCCGGACAGGACGAGCAGAGATCCGGCGCCTGCCAGAAGCAATAGCCCGCGCCAGGCTCGCCACAGGGATCGAACTCGCTGCAGCCGCAGCTGCGGCAGATCGGCGGGTTCCCGCCGCAGCCGAGCTCCGAGACGATCGCCGGCGACAGGGGGAAGATCGTCGCGAGGACCCTCGCGTCGGCATAGCTCGACTTGGTGCGGTCCTCCTCGAGCGCGGTGAGGCTCGCACTGAGGCGTAGCTCGTTCACGCCGATCGATCGCATGACGTCTTGCGTCGTCATGCCCGCGGCCAGACGCCGCAGCCGGATATAGACGCCCGGCGTCATGGACCCACCGCCAGCGCCACGGCGACCAGGGCGCCAAGCAGCGGCACCGCGGCCAGCGTGACCGCCACCTGTCGGCCGGAGAGGCAGACGAAGCCCGCGGGCGTGTCGGCGCCGAAGAAGATGCGTCGGCGTGTCACCGAACCGTCCCGAGGATGGGGAGAAAGACGAGGTCCGTCCGGTCGCCCAGGCGGTCGAACGTGTCGCCGGCTGCCCGCAGGCCGGCAACGGCCTCCTCGAGAGCCTTCTCCTGCTCGAGCGCTTCGTCGCGGATGATCCGCAGCTCGCGGACGAGGCCGCCGAGCTCCGTCTTGCCGTAGGTCTTGCCGCCGGCCTGGTCGGCATTGATGCGGCTGAGCGCAGCCTGCAGGTCTCGGGAAACTGACATGGATTAGTCCTCCTCTCGGCGGTCGGTGTTGTTCGGGCAGGTGGGGCAGGTCGCATCGTGGCGATGGTGCGCCTGGTTGCGCGCCGGGCTCTTTCGACGGCGGGCGCGGATGCAGCTGGCGAGCGGGATCGCGCCCCAAAGCGGGCAGACGACGTCCTCGTTGCCGTAGGCGGCGCGGACGAGCGTCTCGGCTTCCTCGTAGCTGCCGGCATAATTGTGATTGAGGACGCGGCTGATGTAGCCGCCGGACTTGCCCAGGCGATCGGCGACCGCCTTCTGATTGCTGGCATCGCAGGCGCTGGCGAGGAGCCGCACCCAGGGCGGCATGTCGGCGCCCCACGCCGCGTGGGCGCGCATCAGGTTCGTCGCGGTGGCGACGGCGTGGTTAGCGGCCATTGGGGCTCCCCTCGCGAACTGGACGCGGCACCCGGAGCGCAAGCTCTACGGAGGCGCCCGTATTGTGATCGGTGAGGCGTTGCGGCTCGTGCTTGCTCTTGAAGGCGCTGAAGGTCGGGTGCCGCGGCCCGGTGTTCTGCGCGAGCTGATAGGTTGACCAGTCGCGGACCACGTCGAGCCGGCCGGGACCGACCCGTTTGAACTTGTAGCCGAGGAGGCGGACGTAGCCGGCGCGCACGAGGAGGTTGAGGAACTCGTCGCAGGAGCGGCGGCTCACCTCCGCGGTCATCATCAGCATGGGGACGTCGAAGGTCTTCAGGACGCGCATGGCCTTCCACATCTTTTCGCGGGCGCTCCGCCGCTGCGGCTTGACCTCGCCCTGCTCGTTCACCTTCGGCGGGACCGGTACGTCGGGAGCCGCGGGCGCGAGCGAGAATTTGCGCGGGATCGCCGGCAGCACCTCGACGAAGCCCTGCTCGACCCATCGGCGAAGGCGGCAGTAGAGCGGGCGGTCGGCCGCGCCGGACGCGGCGAGAATCTCCTCGAACGTGGCAGCGCGCCCGAGCTTGCGAAGCGCCCGCCAGGCGTCCGCGGCGAGGCTGCCGGGAAAGGGTGGTTCCGCCAGGTGCGCTGCTTCGACCGCGATCCGATACCGCGGCGGCTCCGCCTCCTGGACCTGGACGAAGCCGCAGCTCTGCCAGCGGCGGAGGCGGTTACTGATGGCGGTAGGGTGCGCCCGGCTACGGCGGTGCAGCTCGTCCAGCGAGGCCGGCGCCGGCGACGTGCGAAGCGCCCGCCAGAGCGGCTCGCTCACCTCGCCTGTCGCGGCAAAAGCGGCATAGTCGATCGGCATCAGTGCGTTCCTCCGGCGGGGTAGATCAGGCTGCGGATGCGCAGCGCGTTGAAGCGGCGCAGCTTGCGGGCCTCGCCGATCGTGCCGGCGAGCTCGGCGTCGAGGCGCTCGTATTCCCGCTCCTCGTCCGCGGTGAGGGGCTCGGCCGCCGTGAGCTCGGCGACGGCGACTTCGCGCCGATCGCCGCCGCGCTCGAGCAGCGCGATCGTCGCCTTGGTGCGGTTGCGGCCTATGAGGCAGGCGCGGTGACCGCGGGCGGCCCCGTCGCCATTCTCGATCCAGAGGACCTCGTTGAGGCTCATGAGGACCGCGCCTCCCGCCGCACCGGCCGCAGGCGCGGAGCAATCCAATCGCGGTACGCAATCAGGGCATCTAGGGCGGCATCCGCATCGGGGGCTTCTGGAACGCCGGGGACGAGGAGAGTCTTGCCGTCATAGGCGTGGCGGGCGGTGACCTCGATCTCCGCCCGGAGGCGTCGTTCAGAGTCACGTCCGACCGGCAGGAGCCCCTCCACGAGGCGAGGCGAGAAGCTGATACGGCCGTGCCGATCGGCGAGGGCGTAGAGGCGCGCCATTACGCCGCGAGCCTCCGCGCGGGGACATCGCCGGTCGAGAACGGCCGATCGCCCCACCAGGCGAGATTGACGTTGTCGACGCCGGCCTCGAGGGCCGTCCGCTCGGCCTCTTTGAGGCTCACGACTATCCGGCGGGTGACGCCGCGGTTCACGCGAACGATCCGCATGACGAGATCGTCGGCCATTGCCACGCGCGGGCAGTAATGGTCGCGGAGCTTGCGAGCGTCGTCGTCGCTGGCGGGCTGCGCCGGCGTCGCCACGAGGATGCGGTTGTGGAACCGCTCCCATGACCGCAGCTTCGTCGGCAGGGCTTCCTCGCCCACCAGCAGGATCGGGATCCGCGTGGCGTCGTGAATGTCGCGGATGATCTCGACGTGGTCCCGCTTCACCAGGTAGTCCATTTCGTCGATGATCAGCCCGCGCGGGTCAGCGTTCAGCTGCTCGACGATCTGGCCGAAGATCCGGGGCGCGCTTCGCTCGAGGTGACGGATGCCCAGCTCCTCGGCGATCGCCTCGAGCAGCGACCGCACCGTCCAGACCCGCTTTGCCTCGAGGTAGGCGGCGTCGGCGCGCTGAGCGGTGAAGCCCATCGCCACCGTCTTGCCGTAGCCCGAGGGGCCGTAGAGGACGCCTATGCGAGGCAAGCCGGGATCGGCCTCGGCGCACTCGAGATAGGTCTGCAGCGCGAGGTTCATGTTGGTCAGCTGCGCGAAGCCGGCCGCCGGCCGGTCGCCCAGGTCCAGGCGCTGTTGTGCGAATAGGTCGGTCATGCGGAGTGCCTCCTGTTGAACATCGGGGTTTGTGCGGGAGCGGTGCCGAAGTGGCCGCTGATCAGCTTCTCGGCCTTGTAGGCGGTCGACTGAGCGAACAGCCGCGCCCGCTTCAGCTCGTCGGCATCGACGGCGGCGCCAAGGCGATCCGCCTCGATGATGCGGTCGGCCCACGCCACCCGCTCCTTGGGCGTTGGCTCGCGGGATGACTTGCGTGGCGCGAGGCGCCGTTCCGCTTCCTCGAGCCGCGCCGCGCTCGGGAGAACGGGAGCGGGCTGGCGCGCGAGGCTGTCCAGCTGCGGCGTCGAGCCGGAGCGGGTGGACGGCGGCAGAGTGATTAGCTTGCCCGCTTCCTCGGCATCGCGGCGGAGAACGCCGTCGCGGGCGTCCTCGAAGCGGAAGCGCGCCTGCTTGCCGCGGAGTTCGGCCCTGGCGGCGTTCATGAAGGTGCGCTGGTGGCGCGCCGCTTCGCGGGCGAACTGCTCTTCGGACAGGCCGGCCCGTTCGTGGTTGACGGCCGTATCGATGTAGTGGCCGTCCTCGTCGAAGATGAACAGGGCGCCGAGGTCCTCCTCGTCACGACGAACGATGACCATGCGGCCGATGAACGGGGCGAGGGCGGGCGCCCAATAGCGCCCGCGCTTCCACTGGACGCCGCGCTTGCCCACCTTGAAGGCGCCGACATAGGCCGACAGCGCCATCTTCAGCACCTCCTCGGCCGGCGCGGCGCGAGCCGGGACCGGCGAGGCGAGCCAGCGTTGCATCGGCGTTGTGCGGATGCCGCTATGCTCGCGGCGGTGGTAGACGCCGTCGACCCACGCATCGAGGATCGCCTGCAGCTCGGCTGGCTCGAGCTCGGGGACGATGACGGCCCGGCCGGTTTCCTTCTTCGCCTTCGACCGCAGCTGCTGAGCCTGCGCCACGTTGTGGCCGGCGAAGCCGCCCAACAGCGCAGCGCGCTCGCGGGTGAAGGTGCCGAACAGGCGCTCGACGAAGGGTTTCTTCTCGGGCGTCCCCGGCGGGCAGCGCCAATGACGGATGCCGAGCGTCTCTAGCGCGGTGACGATCGACTTGTTGATGTAGCCGCAGCCGTTGTCGGTCGCGATCATCTCGGGGACGACGCCCCAGGCCTGGATCGTCTCGACGAGGAGGCGGCGGACTGCCTGCCCGCTCTCGCTCTCGCCGACCATGAAGCGGGCGCGCCGCGAGTAGCGGTCGATCACGCCAAAGACCATCTTGCGGCCGCCCTTGGTGAGGACGTCGACCTTAGTGGTGTCGAGCTCCCACACCTGGTGGGCATATTCGGCGCCGCCGTCCGCGCGGCCGAGCGCCAGCTTGAAGCGGCTCTTGTAGAGGTCGGGGTTGCGGGTCGATGCCAGGAGCGCCGCCTTCTGCTCCTCGAGCTTCTGGATGAAGCGGGCGAGGGTTCGCCGCGTCGGGATCTCGGCGATCGTGAACCGCTGCGCGAGCAGCTCGAGGAGCCGCGGAGCGGAGAGCTGCCGATTGGCGAGTATGGCTTCGACGGCATCCGCCACGGCCGGATTCTTGGTGAAGAAGTCGGAACCCCTTGGGCGGCCGACCGGACGGAGGTTCGCGGGGACGAGGCGTTCGCGCCGCTGCTGCAGCGCCAAACGGGCGGCTTCCGGCAGGTCGAGGACTGAATAAAGGCGGCCGCCGCCCCGCCCTTGCCGCTCGATCCAAGACCAGCGCTCCCGGTCGGCTAGGAACTGGACGCCGCGCTTGCTCTTAGGCAGACCCGGCAGCGCAAGTGACGCGAGCTGCGCCGCGCTGAAATGTGTTCCCCCCTCGGCAATCATTGGGCGCACCGCACAGTAAAATGGTCCGTCTCTATTTCGGACACAGGATTATGTGCTTTGAGAGACGCCCAAGGTTGCGTCTGATATGCCGGGATCACGCGAACGCCCCCTCAGCGGCGAATCGCGGTTCACGATGGTAGTTTGCGGCGGGCTGCGGCCGGCAGCGGCTACCGTCCTCGTTGTAGCGGGAGGGCCAGATGACCTGAGGTTTTACGCCGAGGAAGCGAGCTATCTCCTCCTCCCCGCGCTCCGCTGGCCGTACCAGGGCGAGCGCGATCGATTGGCGGGACATGTCGGCGCGGCGTCCAATGGCAGCGAGGGTGCTGCCCTTCTTCCGCACGGCGGCTTTGATGTCCTCGGGGTGCCAATCGTTCACGGCACACAATCCTCGCTGTTTCGTCACAGCGTGTTGTGTGCCTTGTCACATTAGATTGTGTCAAGTCACAAAATAAGGGGTCGCATTGGTGGCGGATGAACCATCAGCTTGGACGGAGGATGCTCGCGCGAGGCTCCGAGCCTTGGCGCGCAATTGGGGGAAGCAGGCCGACCTCGCCGCCGAGCTTGGCATGCACAAGAACACCCTCAGCAACATCCTCAACGGCGAAGGCGATCCCGGCATCTCGCGCGTCGCGGCGCTGGCGGCGAAGCTCGGAGTGTCGCTCGATTGGATCCTAACTGCGCGGCCGGCCGAAGCGCCGCCGCAGGATGCCGAGCCCGACGAGGACCTGGTGCGGCTGCCCATGCTTACCCCGGCGCTGTCCGCAGGCGCCGGTGCTGAGGCCCGCGGCGCGACGCACCAGGCCGATTGGCTGTTCCCGCGCGTCTGGCTTCGCCGGTCGTTCGGCCACGACGACCAGCTCGAGCTGCTCCGCGTCGCCGGAGACAGCATGACGCCGGATCTGCAGGACGGGGACTGGGTCATGGTCGATCGCAGCCGCCGAGATCCGCGCGACGGCCTCTACGCGCTGCGGCTCGCGGACACGCTCCTGGTGAAGCGCCTGCAGTTTCAGGGGCGGACGATCCGGCTCGTGAGCAGTAACCCTGCCTATCCGCCGATCGAGCTGGACCGGCAGGACGAGGCGCTTGACCTCGAGGTCATCGGCCGCGTCGTTTGGAGCAGCAAGGTTCACGTGGCGGCATAGGCGGGGGATCTGCCTCCCGCCGCTGCATCTCGGCCGGCACCGTCAGGAAGAGGAAGCCGGTCTGCTCGCACACCGAGCCATGACCCATGCGGATCGCGGCCCGTTGCGTGTCCCCGCGGCTCGCCCAGGCGGTGACGGGGCGATCGAAGACGATGAGGCGATATTCGTAGCGGGCATCCGCCCACGCCTGCAGGGCGCGATCGTAGGGCGTCGGTGGCGCTGGCGGCCGCCGTGCCCAGGGATCGTCTCGGCGCTGCAAATGCTCGAAGCCCATCTTCAGTCTTGTCGCCATCCGCGGGCCTCAGCGGCTCTGCCAATGAGGGCAACGATCGCCACTGAGGCGGGGCGGGGAGGATGAACGGTGGAGTTCGCTGGCGATTCGACGCATCCGGGCCAATGAGAACAGAAGGCGTACCGGCGCAACCCC
>JAXDPC010000250.1:0-9071 GCA_034668525.1 Sphingomonadales bacterium | reverse complement strand
CGCGCGAAATCGGGGCTGAACGCGCCGAACACGGTCGAGACGTTGACTCCGACCTTCTCGAACACCGCCCCCTTCATCAGCCCGCGCACGCCGCCTCCTCCCGGCCCGCCCGCATCGTCGGTCCGCTCCCACGGCAGATATTCGAAGGCGGCGGCGCTGCCGGCCTCGCGCTCGATCGCCTCGAACGCCGCGCAGATCCGGTCCCGCAGCGCCTCGAACCAGTCCCGCGCCTCAAGCTGTTCGTGATCGAGCTCGGCCATGGCGACGCCGATGCCTTCGCGCGCCGCGAGTTGCAAGCCGGCCGAGGCTGCCGGTCCTCGGCCGCCTTGACAGCGGCTGGGATTCATAGGCTCTTCGGCTCGTGCGCGCCTTCCTTCGCCCCGCCTTGCTCCTCGCCTGCCTCTGCATGGGGGCCGAGGGCCCGGCCCAGCTCTCGCCCGGCACGGGGCGGGCGGGGGAGCGCGCGATGCCGGCCGCGGAGGCAGCCGCCGCGATCCGCGCCTGCGGCAATCCCTCCCTGCCGGCCACGAGCGACCTCCCAGGCGACGCAGTCGGCGTGCTCGCCTACGGCCTGCTCAACCCGGGCTGGGCCCCTGCCGAGTGCCGGCGGCGCGATCCGCAGGCGGCGCTGGCCTTGCTTGAGGCCTATGCAGGCGATCCGCTCCGCCGCGACGCGGGCCACCTCGCGCTCTCGCGCCTGTCGGAGCTCTACGGCGAGCGGACGGCCGACGCGCGGGCGCGGGCGCGGCGCGACGACATCCGCCGGCTGCTCTGGCTGCGCGGCCAGTACGAGCCGGCGGCCGACGACCCGCTGCTGACCCGCGCCGAACGCGACCGCCTCCTGTCCGACCCTGACAACGTCGCCTTCCTCCGCGCGTGGGTGGCGCAGCTTCCGTCCGATCCCGATCCCCGGCGCAGGCTCGCGGCGGCCTTGCTGCTCGCGGGGTCGCCGAGCTACGACCCGGTCGAGGCCGCGGCGGTCCTTCCCGACGGCGCTCCGGAGCATTTGCGGCTGCTGCTGCTGCAGGCGCTGCTGGCCGAGGAGGGGACGTTCGGCCTCGCTGTCGAGCAGCTGCCCCGTCTCTACCTCCAGCCGGCCGCGCTCGCCGGCGAGGACGTCCTCCTCGTCGAGGCGATCGTGGCGCGGGCGGTGCAGCTCTTCGATCGGGGCGGCGAGCCGCACTGGACGGCCGGCGCGCGCGTCCTCGCGGCGCTCGCCGAAGCGGATCTTTGGCAGGCCCGGAGCGCGCTGCAATCGGCCATCGACCGGGCCGGCTGCTGCACGGGGTTCGCCGAACTCCCGTCCGAAACCCGCGCCCGTCAGCTCACCGTCTCCGACGACGACTATCCCGCCGCCGCCGACCGGGCGCGGGTCGCGGGAACCGTCCGCCTGATGGCGATCTTCGGGCCCGACGGCAGGCTGCTGTGGGTCGATCCCGGTCCGGGCGAGCCGTCGGTCCTCCGCCGCGCCGCGGTCGGCCTGTGGCGCCGCCGCGTGCTGCGCGACGTCGTGCTGGAGGGCCATCGCGGCCAATATGTGCGGGTGCGCGGCCCGACCGTCGAGTTCCGGCTGCCCCGCTGCGTCGACGGCGTCGCCCAGCCGCTGCCGCCAGCCGATCCCGGCGTCGTCACCATGGACGCCGACTGCCGGCGATCGGTCTATCGCTGACGGTCCGCCGCCGCCGCGGATCTCCTTGACTTTTGTTCCTTTTATGTTCTAAGACGCCATGGCCTCCGAACCGGATTCGCGCCGCCCCCAGCTTCATCGACGCCGCCGCCAAGACGATCTTCCTCGCCACGCTGTGCCTTGGCGCCCGGCCTGGACCTTGGACCAGGCGATCGGACGCCTCAAAAAGAAACTCCGCGCCATGGGCGTCCCGATCGCGCCGGCCCCGCCCCGCCCCGACGACGACCGCGAATGCGGATAAGGGACAGTCACTGCGGATAAGGGACAGTCACTAGTGACTGTCCCCCTGCATCTGCGTCCGCACCGCGGCGTAGCCCTCGCTAGGGCAATCCCAGCTCGTCGGCCGCGGCCCGCAGCAGCGCATAAGCGCCCTTCGAGTCGAAGCCGATCGCGGACCGGGTGCGGTTGAGGGCGCCCTTCATCTCGGACGGCGTCAGCGTCGCCAGCGCCTTTTCGAGCCACGCGCGGAAGGCCTCGCGCTCCGCCGGGCTGAGAAAGCCGAGCAGGTCCCGCGCCAGCGCGGGAAGGCCGCTGAAGCCGACCAGGGCGTCCTAGTGCAGGCCGCGCGCGAAGGCGGCGAGGGGCTCTTCACTTTTCACGCCCCTTTGTCGCACCGCCGCCGGGGCCCGGCAATCAGGGGACAGTCACTAGTGACTGTCCCCACACAGCCGCCGGGGACAATCACCAGTGACTGTCCCAATTGCCATCACTCCCGTCGCCTCGAAGGATCATCCGCCCCACCACCCTGTCTGCCCTATCGCCTCCGCCAGCCCTATCCCCGCCGCGACCGCGAGGTTCAGCGACCGCGTCCCCGCCACCTGGGGGATCCGCACCCGCAGGTCCGCCCGCTCATGCACCTCGGCCGGCACCCCGCGGCTTTCGGACCCGAAGAGGAGGGTGTCCGCGGAGTCGAAGCGGGCTTGGGGGAGGGGGAGGGCGTCTGCCGCCGTCGTGAACAGCACCAGCCGCCTCGACAGCCGCGCCTCGAACGCCGCCCAGTCCGCGTGGCGCGTCACCTCGGCCATTTCCGCATAATCCATCCCCGCCCGCTTCAGCGCGCGGTCGGAGAAAGGGAAGCCGCAGGGCTCGATCAGGTCGACCGGCACGCCGAAGCAGGCGGCGGTCCTCAGGATCGTGCCGACATTGCCGGCCTGGTCGGGCTGATGGAGGGCGAGGCGCATCCCCGTTTCCCGCTCAGTCCGCCGAAGGCGAGACCAGTCGCCGCTCCGTGCGGTCGGTGAACGTCTGGGACTCGCGCACGCCGTCCGGCATTTCGATCCGCAGCTCCATCACCCGAGTCCGTCGCCGCAGCTCCGCGCCTGTCTCGAACGTGACCGTGATCGTCCCCGAAATCCGCTCGGCGGCGCGCCTCCCGGGATCCGGCGGACTTTCTGCGCTCGGCCCGAGCATGTCGCTCAGGATCGTATCGGTCCGGATGCGCTGGCGCCGGATCGCTTCGGGGTCGACCTCCATCCGGGCGACGAAGGTCGCGAAGTCCGGACCCCCGGCCTGTCTGCGCAGAGCGGCGGTGCCGAGGCCGTCGGGGTCGCTGTAGGGGGCGCCGTCGCGAAGATCGAGGCCGCCGAGATCGAGCGCCGCCATGGCATCGAGCGCGGCCTGCGCGTCGCACTGGATCTGGAAGGCGTTCCAGGTGAAGACCCAACGCCCGCACGCCTCCCGGGGAATCGATCCCGCTTCCAGCCAGCCGTCGACGCGGGCCTCGAGCTCCGGCCGGTTCAGCAGCCGGAGCGGGCCGTTCGAGGGCCGCAGGACGCGCAGCGGAAACTGCCAGATCGCGACGCGATTCTCCGCCGAGGCATCCGCCGGGAGGTCGAACTCCAGCTCGATACCCTCGTCGCGGACGGCGATCACGCGCTCGATCGTCACGTCGCGCGATTGCGAGCTGCCGTCCGATCCCTCGCCGCTGTTCTCGGACCAGAGCTGCTCGGTGCTGATCTCGTAGACGTCGCCGGCTCGCGGTCCGGCTTCCTGCTGCGAACCATGCGCCGGCGGCACCAGGGCACAGGCGAGGGCGATCGCGAACAAGGCCGCTCGGTTCATGCGCGCCAAGGTCACACAGACGCGCCGCCTCCGCAATCGCCGAGCGCCGATGCCCGGAGATCTCCCGCCCGGCCCCTCTCCAGGACCGGTTCTCCGCGTCTCCGAGCGAGTTCCTGTTCGCGCCGCCACGCACTCGCGAACCGGCGAGGGGACAGTATGCATTTTCGCGAAGTCGAAAATGCATACTGTCCCCGTTTCCGCCTCGTGCCATAGGCTGCGCATATGGACGACGGCAGGCCGCCATGGGATCAGGCATTCGCGGAATCGCTCGAGGGCGCCGTGGTGCTGGTGGGCATTACCCGCAACGAGCCGCCAGGCCCGCGGCTGGAGCAATTTTACGGCACGGTGGTCGCCGCCGATCCCCAGGGCGGAATCCGCCTGATGCTGAGCGGGAGCCGGTCGGGCGAGACCTATCACCTTCCTCCGGACCTGCGCGCCTTGTTCCCGGCGGCGCCGGGATCCTATCGTCTTCGCGAGACCGGCGAGACAGTGGTGGATCCGGACTACACCACCACCTGGGACCTGACCCCGCCGACAAATTGAAAGTCCGCCGCGGGCCGCAAGCCGCCGCCGCCCGCACGCCCGGGCTTCTGCGCGCCTTCGCGCCTTCGCGTGAGACCCTGCCTCTGCCGGCCTTCGCGGCGCCGCCGCGCGCCCGCGGCAAAATGACGGTTGGCAAAGCGCGCCGCCCGCGTCTATCAGGCGCGCCGAGCCGCCGGGGCCGTCCGGCCGATCGGCGGCGTTCCGCTTGTCCGGTTTTGATCGCTGAAGGACCTTATGGCGACGGTTGAACATAGCGAGGGGGCGCCCGCACCGGCCGAGGCCGGCCATGACGGCGATGGGGGCGTCCGCCGGCGCGACTTCATCAACATCGCGGCGGTGAGCTTCGCCGGCGTCGGCGCGGCGGCGCTCGTCTATCCCCTGGTCAACCAGATGAACCCGTCGGCCGACGTGCTCGCACTGGCCTCGATCGACGTCGACGTGTCGGCGATCCAGCCCGGCCAGGCGGTCAAGACGATCTGGCGCAAGCAGCCGATCTTCATCCGCCACCTGACCCCGCAGGAGATCGCCGCGGCCAACGCGGTGCCGATGGGCGAGCTGCGCGACCCGCAGAGCCTCGCCGACCGTACCGCCGAGGGCAAGCCGCAATGGCTGATCACTTTGGGCGTGTGCACCCATCTCGGCTGCGTCCCATTGGGCACCGCCGAGGGCGAGAATCGCGGCGATTACGGCGGCTATTTCTGCCCGTGCCACGGCTCGCATTACGATACCGCGGCGCGCATCCGCCGCGGCCCGGCGCCCCTGAACCTGCAGGTGCCGGAATATGAGTTCACGTCGGACACGACGGTCCGGATCGGCTGAGGTATCAAGATGGGCTTTCCCTGGGCGCAGCAATACGAACCCAAGTCCGGCTTCATGCGCTGGATCGACCAGCGCCTGCCGCTGCCGCGCCTGGTCTACGGCGCGGTCGGCGGGGGCTATCCGGTGCCGCGCAACCTCAATCACTTCTGGAATTTCGGCGTGCTCGCCGGAGTCGCGCTCGGCATCCAGATCGTTACCGGCATCGTCCTGGCGATGCACTACAACGCCAATGCCGACACCGCTTTCTCCTCTGTCGAGCATATCATGCGCAACGTGAACCAGGGCTGGTTCCTGCGCTATCTGCACGCCAACGGGGCGAGCTTCTTCTTCATCGTCACCTACATCCACATCTTCCGCGGCCTCTATTACGGCTCCTACAAGGCGCCGCGCGAGATGGTGTGGCTGCTGGGGCTCGTCATCTTCCTGCTGATGATGGCGACTGCCTTCATGGGCTATGTGCTGCCCTGGGGGCAGATGAGCTTCTGGGGCGCCAAGGTGATCACCGGCCTGTTCGGGGCGATCCCGCTAGTCGGCGAGGCGCTGCAGACCTGGCTGCTGGGCAGCTTCGCGCCCGACCAGTCGACGCTGACCCGCTTCTTCTCCCTGCACTATCTGCTGCCGTTCGTGATCGCGGGGGTGATCATCCTCCACATCTGGGCGCTGCACATTCCGGGCTCGAGCAACCCGACCGGGGTCGACGTCAAGGGGCCGCAGGACACGGTGCCCTTCCATCCTTATTACACCGCCAAGGACGGCTTCGCCCTGGCCCTGTTCATGCTGGCGCTGGCGGCGGTGGTATTCTTCGCGCCCAATTATCTCGGCCATGCCGACAATTACATTCCGGCGAACCCGCTGGCGACGCCGGCCGAGATCGTGCCCGAATGGTATTTCTGGCCCTTCTACGCGATCCTGCGCTCGTTCACCGAGGATTTCATCCTGCCCGCCAAGCTGTGGGGGGTGATCGCCATGTTCGGGTCGATCGTCCTGCTCTTCTTCATGAGCTGGCTCGATCCGTCGCCGGTGCGCTCGGGCAATTACCGGCCGACCTTCCGTTTGTTCTTCTGGATCCTCGTCGTCGACGTGATCGTGCTCGGCTATTGCGGCGGCAAGCCCGCCGAGCAGCCCTACGTCATGATCAGCCAGATCGCGACCATCTATTATTTCGCACATTTTCTCATAATTTTGCCGATCCTCTCAAAGGTCGAGCGGACGCTGCCGCTGCCCAATTCGATCTCGGAAAGCGTGCTCCACGGGGAGGCGGCGGAGGCCGCGCCCTACGGCACTCCCGCCGCCGCCACGCAGACGACGACCGCCTGAAGGGACTGACAAGCACATGGTTCGCATCTTCGGAATCCTGGCTGGCCTCGGCTTCGTTTTCGTCGCCTTCTGGTCGCTGCTCTGGGGCACGATCGAGTATCTCGGCGCCGAGCATCACGAGAGCGCGGAGCACCGCTTCCATGTGAGCCCGAGGAATTATTCCTTCGCCAGCGACGGCCCGTTCGGCCGCTTCGACCAGCGCCAGCTCCAGCGCGGCTTCCAGGTCTACAGCCAGGTCTGCTCGGGCTGCCACAGCCTCAATTACGTCGCGTTCCGCAACCTGGCGGAGATCGGATACAATGAGGCGGAGATCCGCAAGATCGCGTCGAACGTCCAGGTTCCCGACGTCAACCCGCAGACCGGCGAGCCCAACACCCGCCCCGGCCTTCCCGCCGACCGTTTCCCGAGCCCCTATGCGAACGAGACCGCCGCCCGCGTCTCCAATCACAATGCGGCGCCGCCGGACCTCTCGCTGATCGTCAAGGCGCGCCACGGCGGCGCAGACTATATCGCGTCGCTGCTGACCGGCTACCGCAACCCCGCCACCTATCGGAACGGGGAGGGCGAGGCGCTTCCGGCCGAGAACCGGCCGGCGGAGGGGCTGCACTTCAACCCCTATTTCCCGAACCTCAACCTCGCCATGCCGCCGCCGCTCACCAGCGAAGGCCAGGTGACCTATGCCGACGGCACCCGCCCGACCGTCGACCAGATGGCGCAGGACGTCGCGGCCTTCCTCACCTGGACGGCCGAGCCGAACCTCCAGAGCCGCCACCGCGCCGGCCTCGCCGTGGTCCTGTTCCTGCTCGCCGCGACCGTGCTCTCCTGGTTCGCCTACAAGAATGTCTGGGCGACCGCGAAGCGCGCCGTCCGGGCGACCGGGCCGCTCGATCCGGCGAACATGGCGAAGAGCGACGCGGCCAAGCGGGACGCGGGGATCGCCGGCTGACCCGGCCGCGCCAACCGTTTCGGACCAGGAACCTCGCTCAAGCGCCTTCGTTTACAGGGGGTTAACGTTCATCGGGCGTTCACCCCCTGAGGCGGATCGTCCTGCGCACGTCAGCGTCTTGTCGGGAGAGTCGCTCATGTCCTCGCCACGCCTTCGCGCCGCTATCATCCTTCTCGCCTCCAGCCTCGGTCTCGGCGCCTGCGCCTATGACGGCTATGGCTATGGCCGCGGCTACGCCTCGGTCGGCTATGGCGGCTATTGCGATCCTTATTACGACGATTGCTACGGCGGCGGAGGCTATTACGGCGACCCTTGGTACGGCTGGTACGACGGCTATTATTATCCGGGCTTCGGCTTCTACATCTACGACCGGTATCGCCGCCCCTATCGCTGGGACGATCATCACCGCCGCTACTGGGAAGGCCGCCGCACCCGCTGGGGCGACCGCAACTGGAACGACCGGCGCTGGGAGCGCTGGGACGGCTGGGATCGCAACGGAGACGGCCGCGGGTGGCGCGGCGGCGACGGCCGGCAGTGGCGTGACCGCGACGGCGACGACCGGTGGCGCGACCGCGGCAATCGCGACGGCGGTGAGTGGCGCAATCGCGACGGCAATCGCGGCGACGGCCAGTGGCGAGGCCGCCGCTGGCGCGGCAGCGACAGCGGCGCCTCGAGCGGAAGCACGCAGTCTTCGGGCGCCGCACGCGCGCCTTCGTCTTCGTCGCGCAGCGACGGGGCCCGCTATCGCGGCCGCCCGAGCATCCGGGACCCCGATCGCCGCGATTGACCGTCCGAGCCGCGTAGGGGCGGCGCCGTGCATGGCTTTGTCCGCTCTGACCGCCCTCTCTGGCATTTGCCCGCGAAATGCCTATCTTCGCCCCCGAGCGGAGTGAGATCGTCTATGTTACCGGGCCTCGGCCAATATCTCGATTCCATCAAGGCCCGCGATCCGGCACCGCGCTCGCGCTGGGAGATATTGCTCTATCCCGGGGTCTGGGCGGTGGCGTTTCACCGGCTCGCGCACTGGCTGTTCAAGGGGGAGCTGTTCTTCCTCGCTCGCTTCATCAACCATCTCGCGCGGCTGTTCACCGGCATCGACATCCATCCGGGCGCCGAGATCGGCCGCAACTTCTTCATCGATCACGGTTTCGTCGTGATCGGCGAGACGGCGACGATCGGCGACGACGTCACCATGTACCAGCATGTGACGCTGGGCGGGACCAATCCCGCCGACGGCGTCGGCGGCAAGCGCCACCCGACCATCATGGACGGGGTCATCATCGGCTCGGGCGCCCAGGTGCTCGGCCCGATCACGGTCGGTCCGCGCGCCCGCATCGGCGCCAATGCGGTGGTGACCCGCGACGTGCCGGAAGGCGCGACGATGACCGGGATCCCGGCGCGCCCGACGCTGATGGGCGCGGAGCAATATGGCAGGGAGTTCATGCCCTACGGCACGCCGTGCACCGAGATCTTTGATCCGCAATCGCAGAAGCTGGAGATGCTCCAGTGCGAGATCGAGCAGATGCGCAAGAGGCTCGTCCAGCTGATGGAGGAACGCGACGCGGCGGCCGCGGCCGCCGAGATCAAGCGGGACCGCGCCTGATGGGGACGGTGCTCCCTTTTCGGGCTGAGACATCGCCGGCTCCCCAGGTCGGCTTCGAACGCGGGGAGCTGAACCGCATCGTCGACCTCTACGGC
>JAXDPC010000249.1:0-7981 GCA_034668525.1 Sphingomonadales bacterium | reverse complement strand
CCGCTCGCGGCGTCCTTCGCGGCCTCCATTATCAGGTGGTGCGGCCGCAGGGAAAACTCGTCCGGGTCGTCGCCGGACGCGCCTTCGACGTCGCGGTCGACATCCGCCGCGCTTCGCCGCGTTTCGGCCGGTGGGTGGGATACGAGCTCTCGGCGGCGAACAAGCGGATGCTGTGGGTGCCGGCCGGCTTCGCGCACGGCTTCCTTGCGCTCGAAGACGGCACCGACTTCCTCTACAAATGCACCGATTATTACGCGCCCGAGCATGATCGCTCGATCCGTTGGAACGACCCGGCGATCGGGATCGAGTGGCCGCTCGACGGCATCGAGCCGATCTTGTCGCCAAAGGATGAAGCCGCGCCGCCGCTGGCCGAGGCGGAGACGTACGAATGAGGGCATTGATCCTCGGCGCCGGCGGCCAGGTCGGGCGCGCTCTCGCCGCCGCGGCTCCCGAAGGGTGCGACCTGGTCGCCCTAGAGCGTGCCGATTGCGACGTCGGCGACGAGGCCGCCGTCCGCGCCGGGATCGCCGAGGCGCGGCCCGAGATCGTGTTCAATGCCGCGGCCTATACCGCGGTCGACAGGGCCGAGGCCGAGCCGGAGGCGGCGCGCCGGCTCAACGCCGAAGCGCCCGGCTTCATCGCCGCCGCGGCGCGGGCGGCCGGAGCGCGTCTCGTCCACCTGTCGAGCGACTTCGTGTTCGGCGGTGCGGCCGAGCGCCCGCGCCGTCCTGGCGATGCGACGCAGCCGGAGGGGGTATACGCCCGGACCAAGCTCGACGGAGAGAAAGCGGCGCTCGCCGCGGACCCCGACGCGCTGCTGGTCCGCGCGGCCTGGGTCTACGCGCCGGTTGGGCAGAATTTCGTCAACACGATGCTGCGGCTGATCGGCGAGAAAGACGAGGTCCGCGTCGTCGCCGACCAGATCGGGACGCCGACCTGGGCGCCGAGACTCGCCGGCGCTCTGTGGCGACTGGCCGCGCTCGGCGCCCGCGGCATCCACCATTATACCGATTCCGGCGTCGCGAGCTGGTACGACTTTGCGGTGGCGATCGGCGAGGAGGCGCTTGCCGCGGACCTCATCGACCGTGCCGCGCGCATCGTGCCGATCGCGACCGAGGACTATCCGACTCCGGCGAAGCGGCCGGCTTATTCGGTGCTGGACAAGAAAGCGACCTGGGCGCTGCTCGGCGAGCCGGCGCCGCATTGGCGCGCGAACCTGCGCGCCAATCTTCGGGAGCTTTCCTATGCCTGACCTTCTCGTCACCGGCGGCGCCGGCTTCATCGGCGCCAATTTCGTGCGCTACTGGCGCGCGAACCGCGGCGGCGGCCGGATCGTCGTCCTCGACGCGCTCACTTACGCCGGCAACCGCGCCAACCTCGCCGGCATCGAGGTCGAGCTGGTCGAAGGCGACATCCGCGATACCGAGCTCGTCCGTTCACTCCTCGCGGAGCGCGGCCTCGACACGATCGTCCACTTCGCCGCCGAGAGCCATGTCGACCGCTCGATCGACGGGCCCGACGCTTTCATCGATACCAATGTCGTCGGCACGCACAGCCTGCTCAAGGCGGCCAAGACGGCGTGGCTCGATCAGGGCACGGGCCGCCCGCACCGCTTCCATCATATCTCGACCGACGAAGTCTATGGCAGCCTCGGCCCCGAGGATCCGGCTTTTTCGGAGACGACGGCCTATGCGCCCAACTCGCCTTATTCGGCGACCAAGGCTGCGAGCGACCATCTGGTGCGCGCCTACCACCACACCTTCGGCCTCGAGGTCACCACCACCAACTGCTCGAACAATTACGGCCCCTATCAATTCCCCGAGAAGCTGATCCCGCTGTTTCTGATCAACTGCCTTACGGGCAACAGCCTGCCGATCTACGGCGACGGCATGAACGTGCGCGACTGGCTCCACGTCGAGGACCATTGCCGCGGCATCGAGCTGGTGCTCGACCGCGGCCGGATCGGCGAGACCTACAATGTCGGCGGGGGCGAGGAACTGCCCAACATCCGGGTGATCGAGGCGGTCTGCGACGGCGTCGACGCGGCCTTCGCGCGCGACCCGTCGCTGGCGGCGCGGTTTCCGGACGCGCCGGCGGCGCGCGGCGAGCCTTCGGCCTCGCTCAAGACCTATGTCACCGACCGGCCGGGGCACGACCGCCGCTACGCGATCGACGAGACCCGGATCCGGAGCGAGCTCGGCTATGCCCCGGCGCGCGACTTCCGCGAGGGTCTCGCCGCCACGCTCGACTGGTATCTCGCCAACGAGGATTGGTGGCGGTCGGTGATGGACGGCAGCTATCGGAGCTGGATCGACCGCAATTACGGCGGCCGCAGCGCCAGCGCCTAGTCCGGATCGCAGGCGAAGGCGACGAGCGCATCCGCCTCGGCGCCGAGATCGAGGATCGCGGCGGCATCCGTCATCCACACGCTTCCGGGGTCGATCGCCGAGCCGTCGAGCGACGCGCCCCCGCGGAGCGGCACGATCCAGGCGGCGCCTTCCAATTCGAACCGCCCCGGCCCGGCGCAGCGCTCCAGCCGCAACCTGTCCCCTGCGCAGAGCTGGGTCCGGCCCTCGGCAAGCCGACGTGACGCCTGCTCGGCGCGAAACGGCTCGGGCCGGGCCGCCGCGACCGCCTTTTCGAGATGGAGCTGCCGGGGCCGGCCGTAATCGTAGAGGCGGTAGGTGAAATCGACATTCTGCTGGACTTCGATCAGCCGCAGCCCGGCGCCGATCGAGTGGACGGTGCCCGCCGGCGAATAGAAGACGTCGCCCGCGCGCACGGGCCGCCAGTCCACCAGCGTCTCGATGCTGCCGTCGAGCGCGGCCTCGCGCAGCGCGTCGCGGCCGACCTTGCGGGTAAGGCCGAGGCCGATGGTGGCGCCGGGCTCCGCGGACAGGACCAGCCAGGCCTCGTCCTTGCCGCAGGCGGCGCCGTCGGCCTTCGCCATCGCCTCGTCGGGATGGACCTGGATCGACAGCCGCTCGGAGGTGAAGAGATATTTGACGAGGAGGGGGGCTTCGCGCCCCGGCGGGGCCTCGAACCAGATCTCGCCGACGGGCTCGGCGTCGGCGGCCACGTCGCGGAACGGCTCGCCGAGGTCGCGGCGGCCCCAGACCTTTTCGACCCGGCGGGGCTTCAGCCGCAGGGCGGTCATTTGGGGACCCGGTCCAGCGCCTCCTTGACGCGCTGGCTCTGGCCGCGGGGAAGGACGAGGACCGTGTCCTCGCCGACGACGACGATGAGATCGCTGATGCCGACCGCGACCACCCTCTTCCCCTCCGAATGGACGAGGCAATTGTCGCTGTCGATCAAAGTGGCGGGGCCGGTCGCGACATTGCCGCGGGCGTCGCGCTCGCGCAGCTCGTGGAGCGCGTCCCAGCTGCCGATGTCGGCCCAGCCCATCTCGACCGGAACGACCGCGACCCGGTCGTCCTTCTCCATCACCGCATAGTCGATCGAGAGCGACGGCGACGCCGCGTAGCGGGCTGGATCGGGGCGGATCTCCGCTCCGTCACGGCGGGCGCCGGCCATTGCGGCGGCGGCGGCTTCGAGGATGGCCGGCGCCTGGGCTCGAAGCGCGTCGAGATAGCGGCCGGCCCGGAACAGGAAGATGCCGCCGTTCCAATCGTAGCCGCCCTCGTCCACATAAGCCTGGGCCGTCGCCCCGTCCGGCTTCTCGACGAATCGGTCGACGCGATGGACCCCCGGGGCGAGCGCCTCGCCCCGCCGGATATAGCCGAAGCCGGTTTCCGCGCGGGTGGGACGGATGCCGAACGTCACCAGCCAGTCGCGCTCCGCGAACGGCCGGGCGGCGTCCACGGCGGCGCGAAACGCGGCGGGATCGGCCAGGACATGGTCGCTCGGCATGACGAGGAGCAGCCGGTCGGGATCGACGGCGACGGCGGCGAGCGCGATCGCGGCGGCCGTGCTGCGCGCGCTCGGCTCGAGGATCAGGGCCGAGGGCGAATTGCCCACCTCCGCCAGTTGCGCCGCCAGCAACTGGGCGTGGTCGGCGCTGCCGATCACGACGGGCGGCGCGAATGCCTCCGGATCGGACGCGCGCAGCGCCGTCTCCTGAAGCATGGTGCGCTCGCCGGCGAGGGCGAGGAACTGCTTCGGCCTGGCCGGGCTCGACAGCGGCCACAGCCGCGTCCCCGCGCCCCCGGACAGGATCACCGGCACGATTCTCTCGTCGTCGCTCATGATCTCCCTTGGTCGCGCAATCCGCCACGACGGTTATCGCCTCGGCGACGCGAAGACTAGGCGTCAGGTTGCGCCGCACGCCCGGCGCCGGTATCGGCGTGCGGCCGGAGCGCTTCGGCGAACCTGCGGGAGTATCCTTGGCGATGGCCGACAAGACCGGCGGGACGACGGCCGCCGCCTCCGCCGCCGTCGACATCGTCACCGTCAACTGGAATGCCGGGCCGCAGCTCGCCCAATGCGTCGAATCGGTGCGCGCGGTGGAACCGGACGTCGTCGGCCGTCACATCGTCGTCGACAATGGCTCGCGCGACGGATCGGCGGACTTCGATGGCGGCTGGGACCAGCTCGTGATCCACCGCGCGGGCGAGAATCTGGGCTTCGGGCGCGGCTGCAACCGCGGCGCGAGTCAGGGGCGTGCGCCCTATATCCTGTTCCTCAATCCGGACACCCGCCTCACCGAGCCGGCAATCGCGAAGGCGGTGGCGTTCCTGGAGTCGCCGGAAAATGCGAGCTACGGCATTTGCGGGATCAAGCTGCTCGACGAGCGGGGCCGGGTCACGCGTCATTGCGCCCGCTTCCCGACGCTGGCGACATTCGCGAGCATCATGACCGGCCTGGACCGGCTGCTGCCCGGCAAGGCCCCCAGTCTGCTGATGGCCGACTTCGATCATCGTTCGAGCCGGCCCGTGGATCATGTCCAGGGCGCTTTCTATCTGATCCGGCGCGAGCTGTTCGACGCCCTGGGCGGCTTCGACGACGATTATTTCGTCTATCTGGAGGATCTCGATCTGTCGCTGCGCGCGCGGCGGCGCGGCGCCCGCTGCTATTATCTCGCCGAGGCCGAGGCGTTTCACAGCGGCGGCGGCACCACCAAGCAAGCGCGGGGCACCGCCCGCTTCTACGGGATCGAGGCGCGGTTCATCTATGTCCGCAAGCATTTCGGCCGGCTCGCCCGCCTGATGCACGCCTTGATGAGCTATCTGGTCGAACCGCCGGCGACGATCGCCTGGTCTCTCATCCGTCACCGCGGGCGGGGGATCGGGCACGTGCTTCGCGGCTTCGGGCTGGTCCTGAAGAACACGCCGCGGCTCTTGCGCGGTCGCGCGACCGGCCCGCTTTGACGAGAACCGGCGGCCGGAGCCCGCGGTTGGCGGAAGACCGCCGCCGGCTTCGCGACGGCCTTCGAGCCGCTCTCAGGGAAGTCTCAGCTCGAGCCTGGCGTGAGCTCGATGCGGACATAAACCCTCTGGCCATCGGCATCGTCGAAATAGGCGTTGCGATAGCGGCCGTGCGTAAGGGCGCGCAGCAGGTCGATATGTTCACCAAGGGAGCCAACTGAATTCAAGTCCAGCTTACAAAGTTGCCGAAAGTCGGCCATGGAATTGTAATTGCCTTCGGAATCCGCTTCGCTGACAGCGTAATCGCCATGGATGATTGCAGGCAGGCAAGACTTCAGCAGTTCCGCCTCCGCCGCCATGATCTTTTCATAGACGTCAGCAGACGTCTCCCATGGCTCGATCCCAAGGGCGGTTTGCGAAATTATCGGCCCGTGATCGATCTCGTCGTCAATTTCATGGATGGTCACGCCCGCCGGGCGTTTGTTGACGATCGAGAAGACGTGCGGAAACCAGCCCCGGTTGTGTGGATTGAGGCCGGGGTGGATGTTGTAGCAGCGGCATCCGCGCACGAGGGAAGGCGGGAAGATTTGCTTGCAATGTGCTGAAAAGACGATGTCGAAATTGTTGAGAATCCAGGCGACGGTTGCCGGCATCCGAAGGTCGACGCCATCCTGCACGGCAGCGGGCAAGCCGGACGGATCGCGGTTGCGGCTGCTGTGGCGAAACTGAAAGTCGGCGACGGCGCCCAGCTCCAGCTCCGCTATCGCCGCCTCGAAATAAGAATAGACGGCGGCATTGTCGGTGATGACGAGCACACGCACGGTCATGCCGATCCGCCTCGACCTCGACGCCGTCGCGCTTCGGGGAAACCGGGTGTCGCCATGGCGCCAGTGGCCGGAGCCTTTTGAGGATGTCAAGCGGGGCGGCCCGCGCCGCCTTGACACCGGACGCGCGTTTCGGAAGAAGCCTGTGTCCGTCAATGGCCGGTCGGAACTGCCGGTCGATTAGCCACTCCAGTCATGGATTGCCGGTCACGCTGAAGGCGAACGCCCCTGGCGGAACCAGGCCGCTGGACCTGAACCGAACGAGAGGGGCGATGGCTCACGACAACGAGCGTATCTTCGTCACGCGGCCCTTCCTGCCGCCGCTGGAGGAGTTCATCCCTTATCTCGAGCAGATTTGGGAGAATCGCTGGCTCACCAACGCGGGGCCCTTCCACCAGCAACTCGAAGCGGCGCTCGAGAAATATCTCGGTGTCGAGCATATCGCACTGATATCCAACGGGACCATCGCCCTGGTCGCCGCTTTGCAGACGCTGAGGATCAGCGGAGAGGTGATCACCACCCCCTATTCGTTCGTGGCGACGGCGCATTCGCTGCTCTGGAACGGGCTCAAGCCGGTCTTCGCGGATATCGAGGAGGACAGCTGCAACCTCGATCCCGAACTGATCGAGGCGGCGATCACCCCGCATACCACCGCGATCCTGCCGGTTCACTGCTATGGCAATCCGTGCCGGGTAGAGCGCATCCAGGAGATTGCCGATGCCTATGGGCTCCGCGTCATCTACGACGCGGCCCACGCTTTCGGGGTGACCTACAAGGGCGAAAGCCTGCTGCGGCACGGCGACCTCAGCACTTTGAGCTTCCACGCGACGAAGGTGTTCAACACATTCGAAGGAGGCGCAATCGTCTGCCCGGACGCAAAGACGAAGCAGCGTGTGGACTATCTGAAGAACTTCGGATTCGCGGACGAAGTCACCGTCGTCGCGCCCGGGATCAACGGCAAGATGAATGAGGTCCAGTCGGCCTTCGGACTGCTGCAGCTGCGCTACCTCAGCGAGGCGCTCGCCCTTCGCAAGCAGATCGACGCCGTCTACCGGGAAGGGCTTGCCGACGTTGCCGGGATAAAATGCCTCGCTCACGTCGAGCACACCGTTCCAAACCATTCCTATTTCCCGATCCTGGTCCAGCCCGATTATCCGCTCTCGCGCGACGGACTCTATGAGCGGCTGGCGGAGCACGGCATCCACGGGCGGCGCTATTTCTATCCGCTGATCAGCGACATGCCGATGTATCGGGGCTTGCCGTCTTCGACGGGGCTGCCGGTGGCGAGGCGGGTGGCCGGGCAGGTCTTGTGCCTGCCGATCTATCCCGACCTTCACCTCGACGACGTCGCCCGCACGATCGGGATCGTCAGGGATGCGCGATAAGGCCGTCGCGGAATCGCTCCGGCGCGGTCGGTTCGGCCGGCATAAGGCTTGACCTCGACTGGTGCGGAAGCCTTAGACGCGCTCATGGTAGACAAATCGGTGGCGGCCCGTGCCACGATCTGGAGCGCCGTCGATTTGTTCGCGCGCCAGTTCGTTTCCTTCTTCATCACGCTCATTCTCGCGCGGCTGCTGAGCCCCTCCGAATTCGGCGTCGCGGCCCTGCTCCTGCTTGCCATCCAGCTCTGCACCGTGCCCCTGCAGCTCGGCATCTTCACGGCGCTCGTCCAGGCGCCGACGCTCGGCACGGAGCAGACCAGCACGGTCTTCTGGCTGAGCTTGGCCGTCAGCCTCCTCCTGGGCCTCCTTCTGATCCTGGTGGCGCCGTCGCTCGCCAGCTTCTTCGAGCAGCCGGTTCTCCAGCCGCTGTTGGCGGTCGCGGCCGCCTATA
>JAXDPC010000248.1:0-2552 GCA_034668525.1 Sphingomonadales bacterium | reverse complement strand
CCGCAAGGTCGCGCCTGTCCCCGTCAGGTATCGGCGATGAGCAATAGGCCGCCTCTCGCCGCCGCCGAGGAGGTGCCGCTGGAGCAGCTTGCCGCGGCGGCGCAGGCGCTCGCGGACCGGCTGGTCGCCGCCGCGCGCAGCGGCCTCTCGGAGGAGCGCCCCCGCCTGCAGCTGGTCGGCGCCAACGACCCTCGGCTGGCGGGCGAGGCGAGCCTGGCGACGCGGACCCGGAGCTATTTGCGAGCGCGGCGGCTTCGCGAGTGCCTGTTCCCGGAAGGGATCTTCGCCGATCCCGCCTGGGACATGCTGCTCGATCTCTTCGCCTGTCATCTGGAAGGCGAGAAAGTCTGCGTCTCGGACGCCTGCATCGCCGCAGGCGTGCCGACGACCACCGCGCTGCGGTGGGTGAACCGGCTCGAGGAAGCGGGGCTCGTCGAGCGCCGTCCCGATCCGGAGGACAGCCGTCGGATCATCGTCGCGCTCAAGGAGACGGCGATCTGGCGGATCGAATTCTGGCTCGAAGCGACCTTCGACGACGATAGCGCCAGCTAGCGGGCCAGGCGACCGGTCCCCGCCCGATTCATCCGCCGTCCCCGAGGGCAGGGACAGGCTGGACCGAGATCGACGACACGGAGAGCCGGGACGCCGAACGCCGCTCACTCCCACGCCGCGACCGGCGTTCCGCAATTCCGCCGGACCCTGCCGGACAAAATATCGCAAGCGTCAAGGACAGGGGTAGGAAAATCCCGGTAGGGAAGGTCCGGTATTGGGAATTACCCTTCTATCCTGGATACCTGTCTAGCGTTGGGCCGCCGCCCGGAAGCAGCTGACGCTGTCGCCCGGGAGCCGGCGAACCAACTTGCAAAGGGGCATCTAGACATGAAGACAAATCTCCGCCGGGCCGCGTTCGCGGCCACGCTATCGCTCGCCGCCGCGACTCCGGCCTTCGCGCAGACCGCCCAGGGCGATCTCTCCGTCTCGGCCAGCGTCAGCAAGAACTGCATCGTCTCGGCGAGCCCGATGAGCTTCGGGTCGGTCGACGTCACCAACGGGCAGAGCGTCGACAGCACCGCCGAGCTGAGCGTCCGCTGCACCAGCGGGACCGACTGGACCGCTACCGCCGACGCCGGCCTCGGCACCGGCGCGACGACCGCCGCGAGGCGCATGCAGAATGGAGCGAACCTCCTCGGCTACACCCTCTATACCGACAGCGCGCGGACGAACGTCTGGGACGACGGCGAGGGCGAAGCCGCCAACGCGATCGAAGGCGTGGGCAATGGCTCGGCCCAGCTTGCCACCATCTACGGGCGGGTCTTCAGCGGCCAGAACAGCCTGCCGTCCGGCGATTATGCCGATACGGTCCAGGTTACCGTCGCGTACTGACGGAAGGGGCCATGATCGGGAGGATCATCGGGGGCGGCCGCGCAGCGGCCGCCCTTTGCGCCGCGGCCTGGCTGGGCGCAGCCGGCGCCCCCGCCGTCGCCGGCTCTTTCCGGGTCGACCCCGTCAACATCGTCCTGCCGCACGGCCGGGCCTCGGCGGAGCTGCGCCTGACCAACGTCGATGCCTTGCCGGTCGCGGTGCGGGTCACCGCCTTGCGCTGGACCCAGCGAGGCGGCGAGGACGTCCATGAGGCGACGAGCGACGTCATCGCCTCGCCGCCCATCTTCAGGGTGGAACCGGGCGGGACCCAGCTCGTCCGCTTCGGTCTCCGCCACCGCGTTCCGGGCGCCGCCTATCGGATCCATGTCGAGGAAATCCCCCAGGCCGTCGCAGGAGGCACCGGGATACGGGTCGCCCTCAGGATCGACCTCCCGCTCTACATAGGGGCGGAGCGGACCACGCCAGCCCATCTCGTCTGGACTCTGGAGCGCGGGGCGGACGGCGCCCTGCTCGCGCAAGCGCGCAACCAAGGCGGCACCCACGCGCAGGTCAGCAGGGTCGAGGCGCTGGACGCGGCGGGGCGCAGCGTCGGTCTGTCGAGCGAGCGCGGCGCTGTCCTGCCGGGCAGCATGCGCAGCTGGCGACTCGGCCGCGCGAGCGGGAACGCCGAGACGATCGTCGTTACCACGCCGGCCGGCGCGCTACGGATCCCGGTCGGTGGCACTCGGCCCTAGCCTTCAGCTGGCGGCCACCGCCGCCGCCGCGGCGTTCGCCGCGGCGCCGGCCGCGCGGGAGCCGCTCGTCGTCATTCTCGAAGTGAACGGCAGCGCGCGGGCGGAGGCGGTCGTGGTTTACCGCGGGGCGGACGGCTTCTACGTGCCGTCAGCCGTCCTCGCGGAGCTCGGCGTCGCCCTGGAAGGCCTCGGCCGGATCGAGATCGAGGGCGTCGAGCAGCTGCGGATCGGCGACGTTGGGGGCGCGGAGGCGGCGTTCGACGCCGCGACGCAGCGGCTTCGCCTCACCCTTCCCGCGATGGCGTTCCGGCCGCACACCCTTTCCTACGGCGCCGAGCCGCCGGGGCCGATGACCCCGAGCGGGCGCGGTCTCTTCCTCAACTACGACCTGATCCTCAGTGCGGCCGGCGAGGGGGCCGGCCTGGGCGGCAGCCT
>JAXDPC010000247.1:0-11258 GCA_034668525.1 Sphingomonadales bacterium | reverse complement strand
AGCATGCTGAGGCAGGTGCGCGCCGCCGCCTGCGTCATTCAGCAGCGAGTCATGCGCGGGGACGAAATCCTCACCGATGCGACCGTGACGGCGGCCTTCATCACGAACGACGGCCGGCCGAGGCGGCAGCCGCGCGACTGGGCCGAGACGTTCCGGCGGCTGGTAGTGGAAGGGGAAGAGTGAGCAGTTCCAGCGTCAGCGGCACGGCGGGCGAAGCGATGTCGCCGGTCGCCCTGTTCCTCCAGGCCGACATCGTCGTCAAGGCGGTGATGATCGGACTTATCGCCGCCAGCATCTGGACCTGGGTGATCATCATCGCCCACGCCTGGAAGATGCACCGCCTGGCGCGCGAGAGCGAGCGGTTCGAGCGAGATTTCTGGAAGGCCGAGGATCTCGACCGTTTCCACGAGACCCGCGGGCGCGAGGATATCCCGCCCGCCAAGGTGCTGGCCGCCGGAATCGCCGAATGGCGCCGCTCGACCGCGGGCCGGGCGATCGACAAAGAGGGCACGCGCTCGCGCCTCTCGGTCGCGCTGCACAGCGCCGTCACCGCCGAGATCGACCGGCTGGCGGGCCGGCTCAACATCCTCGCCACAATCGGATCCGTGGCGCCCTTCGTCGGGCTGTTCGGCACCGTCTGGGGGATCATGCGCAGCTTCAGCGACATCGCCGGGGCCAACAACACCAGCCTCGCCGTCGTCGCCCCCGGGATCGCCGAGGCCCTGTTCGCCACTGCCCTGGGCCTGTTCGCGGCGATCCCCGCGGTGATCGCCTACAACCGCTTCAGCTACGGCATCAACCGCGCCGAGGCCCGCCTCGCCCGCTTCGCCGACGGCTTCCACGGCACCCTGTCGCGCGAGCTGGAGATGGAGGGATGAGGCGCCGGATCAGTTCCTCCCCATCGCCGAAGGTGATGGGGAGGGGGACCACCCGAAGGGTGGTGGAGGGGCATTGTCTGGACCTCGCCAGTTACCCCACCACCATGCTGCGCATGGTCCCCCTCCCCACGAGCTTCGCTCGCAGGGAGGAACCGTAATGCCCCTCGGCCCGATCCTCGGCCCGGGGCGGCGCGGGCGGCGGAGCCCGATGGCGGAGATCAACGTCACGCCGATGGTCGACGTGATGCTCGTCCTGCTGATCATCTTCATGGTGACCGCGCCCCTGCTCGCCGCCGGGGTCCAGGTCGACCTTCCCGATTCCAAGGCCGCGCCGCTCGCGCAGGACCGCGCGCCGGTCGCGGTGACGATCGACGCTTCCGGCGCGATCTTCGTGGACGAGGCCCCCGTCGCCGACGCGGAGCTGCCGGCGCGCCTTCGACAGGTCGCCGCCTACTCGCCCGAGCCAGGTGGGCCGCGCATCTTCCTGCGCGCCGACCGCGGCCTGGACTATGGCCGGGTGATGCATGTGATGGGCGAATTGAACCGCGCCAATCTCCGCCGGGTCGCCTTGGTTTCGAGCGGGGCGGACCAGCCGCGATGAGGGTCGAGCGGGCGGAGGTCGCCGGCCTCGGCGTCGCGCTCGCCGCGCACGGGGCGCTGTTGTGGGCGCTGGGCCTGCGCGCGTCGCCGGAGCCGCCGCTGCCGCCGCCGATGGACGTCTCCTTCGTCGAGGAGATCGGCCCCGTCTCCGGCGCCCCCCACACCGAGCCCGCCGCGCAGAGCGCCGCTCCGGAGATCGGCGCGCCCGAGCAAGCCGCGCCGCTCGCGGCCGCTCCGATTCCCGAGCCCACGCCCCGGCCGGCGCCGCAGCCCTCGCCGGCTCAGCCTCAGCCTCGTCAGGCCGCGCCGGCCCCCGCCGCGCCCCAGCGCCCCAACCGTCAGAGCGGCGCCGGACCCGGCACGGTCGATCGCGGCTCGCGCCTCGACGCCGATATCCTGAAGGGCATCGGCGCCGATCCCGCCGGCCGCTCGGAGCGGCCGAGCGCGCTGGCGCTGACGGCCGAGGCCCGCACCGGCATCCGCGGCATCATCCGGCGCGCTCTGCTTCCCTGCGAGCGCCAGCCGCTCACGGCTCCGGACGAGGCGCGGGCGATCCAGGTGCGGGTCGACGTCACCCTGAATCGCGACGGCTCGCTGGCGAGCACGCGGGCGCGGGTGATCAACGGCGATCCCCGGCTCAATCAATATGAGGACGAGATCCGGCGCGCCGCCCTTCGCGTCGTCAGCCAATGCTCGCTGCGCGGGCTCGCCACGCAATATGCCCAGTTTTACGACGTGCCGGGCGGCTGGCGCAGCTTCCCCTACATCTTCGATCCGAGGTCTTCGCGATGAAACTATATTTGCTGTTCGCGTTCTCGGTGCCGATGGCGGCGGCCGCCTCGGTGGGGATTGCGCAGGAACCGCCGGCGGCGCCGGCCCAGGCGGCCGACGCGCAGGAGGAGGACGAGCCGATCCGCCTCGGCGAGGGGGTGATCACGGTCGTCCCGATCGCCGTGCCGCCGATGCCGACCCCGGCGGCGGTCGCGACTCCGGCCGGGAACACATCCGCTCTCGGCCTCCAGGTCGCCCAGATCGTCGCCAGCGACCTGCGCAATTCGAACGTGTTCACGCCGATGGGGCCGCAGGGCCTGCCGGCGGTGTCGATCCCGCAGGTGACCGCGCCCGATTACGGCTTCTGGTCGGGCACCAGCGCGCAGGCCCTCGTCCAGGGAGCGGTGCGGGCGAACGGCGACGGCACGATCACGGTCGGCTGCCACCTTTACGACCTCGCCTCGCGCACCGAGCTCACGCGGCAGGACCTCACCGTGCCGCCGGCGCAATGGCGCCGCGCCGCCCATCGCTGCGCCGACCTCGTTTATTCGCGGCTCACCGGCGAGGGCGCGATGTTCGACAGCCGCGTCGTCTATGTCGCCGAGAGCGGTCCGCCGGGGCGGCGGATCAAGCGGCTCGCGATCATGGATCAGGACGGCGCCAACCACCGCTTCCTCACCAACGGCCAGTTCACCGCGCTGACGCCGCGCCTGTCGCCGGACAACCGCACCATCACCTACATGACCTATACCGAGGAGCAGCCGCGCGTCTTCGTCTATGACCTCGCTTCGGGCCGCTCTCGCCCGCTCGTCGCCGATCCGCACATGACGTTCGCGCCGCGCTTCTCGCCGGACAGCCGGCAGATCGTCTTCTCGATGGCGGTCAACGGCAACACCGACGTCTACCGCGTCTCCACCCAGGGCGGCCGGCCGGAGCGGCTCACCACCGCGCCCGGGATCGACACCGGCGGCAGCTTCTCGCCGGACGGGAGCCGGATCGTGTTCGAGAGCGACCGCTCGGGCGGGCAGCAGCTCTACGTTATGAATGCCGACGGTTCCAACCAGCGGCGGATCAGCTTTGGCGGGGGCCGCTACGCGACGCCCTCCTGGAGTCCGCGCGGCAACCTCATCGCCTTCACGAAGATTGCGGGCAACTTCCGCATCGGCGTGATGGGTGCGGACGGATCGGGGGAGCGCCTGCTGACCAACGGCTGGCACGACGAGGGCCCGAGCTGGGCGCCGAACGGACGCGTCCTGATCTTCTTCCGCAGCGCCCAGGGCAGCGGCCGCGGCTCGATCTGGTCGGTCGACCTCACCGGCGGCAACGAGCGCCGCATCCCGACACCCCTCGACGGCTCCGACCCCGCCTGGTCCGCCATCAATCCCTGATCCGAACTGGAGAACCAGATGAACAAGACCGCACTGCGCCTCACCGCACTCGCCGTCGCCCTGTCGCTGACGGCCGCCTGCGGGTCGCGCCGCCCGAACCAGCTGCCGCCGCCGCCGGGCGACGCGACGACCACCGGCGATGCGGGCTCGACCGCCGGCGGCGACCAGAGCGGCGGCGTCCCCGGAGCGGGCGCTCCGGGCTCGCAAGCCGATTTCCTGCGCAGCGTCCCCTCGGACCGGGTGTTCTTCGACACCGACGTCTACGCGCTCTCCGCGGAGGCGCGGGCCACGCTCGACGCCCAAGCCGAATATCTGCTGCGCTATCCGAGCGTCTCGGTCACGATCGAAGGCCATGCCGACGAGCGCGGCACCCGCGAATATAATCTCGCGCTCGGCGACCGGCGGGCGAACAGCGTCCGCAACTATCTCGAATCGCGCGGCGTCGCGGCGGGCCGGATGACCACCATCAGCTGGGGCAAGGAGCGGCCTGCCGTCGAAGGCTCGACCGAGGAAGCCTGGTCCCGAAACCGGCGCGCAGTGACCGTGCTGCCCAACTAGCGGCCGCCGCTCGCCTCGGCTATCGCAGTACCAGGCGACAGGAGGAGAGGGCGATGGATCTCGGACGCATCGCGGCGTGCCTGGGGGCGGCGCTGGCGCTCGGCGGCTGCGCCACGGGCGGAATGCCGCAGCAGCTGATGCTGACCTCGACGCTGACCGGCTACCAGGCGGTGCCGGGGCCTGGCGACCTCGGCGGGACAGGTACGGCGCGGGCGCGGGTCGACGCCGAGCGCGGCCAAGTCTGCTGGGAGCTCAACGCGCGCGGCATCGATCCCGCCACGGGCGCGCACATCCACCGCGGCATGGCCGGCAGCGTCGGCCCGCCCGTCATCCCGCTCACCGCGCCCGGAGCGTCGGAGCGGAGCGAGGGCTGCGCCACGGTCGCCCTCGACCTCGCCCGCGAGATGATCATGACGCCGCACGGCTTTTACGTGAACGTCCACAATGCGGCGTTCCCGGCCGGCGCGATCCGCGGGCAGCTGCGCGGCGAGGCACGGCGGCGCGAGGCTCCGGCGCGGCCGGCGACGACGCGCTAGGCCCTATTCGACGATGATCCGGCCACTCATCCCGAGCAGGCGGTGGAACAGGCTGGCGCTGCGCATCCGGTAGCGGCCGGCGGCGGGGACCAGCAGGATGGTGCGGCGCTCGCCCGCGGCGAGGCGGAAGCTTCCGTCGGCGAGGTCGTCGCGGTCGCCGGAGCGGATCCGGGCGGCGCGAAAGAAGGCCGGCGCCGAGAAGCTGAGCGCCCGCCGGCCGCTGTTGACGAAGCGCAGCCGCACCGGCCGTCCCGCCTCGAGCCGGAGCGTCGCCGGCTCGTAGGCATAGGGCTCGAGGAGCAGGTCGAAGTCGGCCGACTGCCGCCACTCGGGCTCCTGCGCGGCGGCGGGGACGGCGAGCGGCCCGGCGAGAAGCAGAGCGGCGAGCAGCAACGTCAGTCGACCCATGGACGGTCCTTCTACCAGCGGACGCAGCGGCATAACATGAGGCTTCGAACGGTGCGAGTGGGCGTCCGACCGAAACCGTCATCCCGGCGCAGGCCGGGATCTCAGGACAAGAAGCCTCGGGCGCAGCTGGAGCGCTCCACCAGCGCCTATGCCTACCCCCGCCGAGATCCCGGCCTTCGCCGGGATGACGTTCTCGTTCAGAACCGCAGCGGCTTGACTCGCCTGACGCCCGGGATCGCCTCCAGCCTGGCGATCGTCGCGGGTTCGACATGGTTGTCGACCGAGACCAGGGCGACCGCCTCCTCGCCGGCGGCGCGGCGGCCGAGGTGGAAGGTGCCGATATTGATGCCGGCATCGGCGAGGGTGGTGCCGAGGCGGCCGATGAAGCCGGGCCGGTCCTCGTTGACGATGTAGATCATCTCGCCCTCCAGCTCCGCCTCGAGCGGAATTCCGAACATGTCGACGAGGCGCGGCGCGCTGTTCCCGAACAGGGTGCCGGCGACCGTGCGCTCGCCGTCCGGCGTGGTCGCAGTCACCCGAACCAGCGTGTGGTAGTCGATCTCCCGGTCGTGGCGGACCTCGCGCACGTCGAGGCCGCGGTCGCGGGCGAGGAAGGGCGCGTTGACCATGTTCACGCTGTCCGAATAGACCCGCATGAAGCCGGCGAGGACGGCGCCGGTGATCGGCTTCTGATTGAGCTGGGCGGCCGCACCCTCGACCTCGATCGAGAGCCCGGTCGCGCGGCGGCCGTCGACCTGACCGACCAACGAGCCGAGCTTCTCGGCCAGCGCCATATAGGGCTGGAGGCGCGGCGCCTCCTCGGCCGAGAGCGAGGGCATGTTGAGCGCGTTTACGACGCCGCCGCGCGTCAGGAACTCGCTCATCTGCTCGGCGACCTGGATGGCGACGTTGACCTGCGCCTCGGTCGTCGAGGCGCCGAGATGGGGCGTCGCGACCAGCCCCTGCGTTCCGAACAAAGGATTGGCCTTGGCCGGCTCCTCGACGAACACGTCCAGCGCGGCGCCGGCGATGTGGCCGCTCTCCAACGCTTCCTTCAGCGCCGCCTCGTCGATCAGGCCGCCGCGCGCGCAATTGACGATGCGGACGCCCTTCTTCGTCTTCGCCAGGTTGTCGCGGCTGAGGATGTTGCGGGTCTGCTCGGTCAGCGGCGTGTGCAGGGTGATGAAGTCGGCGCGGGCGAGCAGCTCGTCGAGCTCGACCTTCTCCACCCCGAGATCGACCGCCCGCTCCTGCGTGAGGAAGGGGTCGAAGGCTATCACCTTCATCCTGAGGCCGAGCGCCCGGTCGGCGACGATCGAGCCGATATTACCGGCCCCGATCAGCCCCAGGGTCTTCGAGGTCAGCTCGACCCCCATGAAGCGATTCTTCTCCCATTTGCCGGCCTGGGTGGAAGCGTCGGCGGCGGGAAGCTCGCGGGCGAGCGCGAACATCAAGGCGATGGCGTGCTCTGCGGTCGTGATCGAGTTGCCGAAGGGCGTGTTCATGACGACGATCCCGCGCGCCGTGGCGGCGGCGACGTCGACATTGTCGACGCCGATGCCGGCGCGGCCGATCACCTTCAGCCGCGCGGCCGCGTCGAGGAGGTCGGCGGTGACCTTGGTCGCCGAGCGGATGGCGAGGCCGTCATAGCCGCCGATCACCGCCTTCAGCTCGTCCTTCGAGAGGCCGGGCCGCTCGTCGACCTCGACCCCGTGCGCGCGGAAGATTTCGGCGGCGTTCGGATCCATCGGATCCGAGATGAGCACTTTGGGCATATTGGTTCCTCAGGCTGCGCGGGCTTCGTGGAAGGCCCAGTCGAGCCAGGGTCCAAGCGCGGCGATGTCGGCGGTCTCGACCGTTGCGCCGCACCAGATGCGCAGCCCGGGCGGCGCGTCGCGATAGCCGGCGACGTCGAACGCCGCGCCCTCGGCTTCGAGCAGAGCCGCCATCTCCTTGACGAGGGCGGCCTGCCCGTCGGCGTCGAGGACGCGGACCGCGTCGTCGGCGAATTTGAGGCAGACGCTGGTGTTGGAGCGCGTCGCCGGATCGGCGGCGAGATGCTCGGCCCAGGGCGTCGCCTCGACCCACGCGTCGAGCGCGGCCGCGTTGGCGTCGGCGCGGGCGATCAAGGCCGAGAGCCCGCCAAGGCCCTGCGCCCATTCGAGCGCGAAGATGTAATCCTCCACCGCGAGCATCGAGGGCGTGTTGATCGTCTCGCCGCGGAAGAGGCCTTCGATCAGCTTGCCGCCTCCCTCGACGCCGCTCGGGACAGGTTTCGTCATCCGGAAGATCTTCGGGAGCGGCCAGGCGGGAACATGGCTTTCGAGCCGCTCCACCGCGCGCGGACCGAGGATCAGCACGCCATGGCCGCCCTCGCCGCCGAGCACCTTCTGCCAGGAGAAGGTGCCGACGTCGATCTTGTCCCACGGGATGTCCTGCGCGAACGCGGCCGAGGTGGCGTCGGCGATGGTCAAGCCTTCGCGGTCGTCGGCGATCCAATCACCGCTGGGAACGCGCACGCCGGAAGTGGTGCCGTTCCAGGTGAAGACCACGTCCGACGCCGGATCGACCGCGCCGAGATCGGGAAGGGCGCCGTAATCCGCGCGCAGGACCGTGGCGTCGAGCTTCAGCTGCCTGACGACGTCGGTGACCCATCCTTCGCCGAAGCTCTCCCAGGCCAGCAAGGTGACCGGCCGCGGTCCCAGCAGGCTCCATAAAGCCATCTCGACCGCACCGGTGTCGGAGGCGGGGACGATGCCGATCCGGTGGCCGGCGGGGACGCGCAGCACCTTGCGGGTCAACTCTATCGCGTATCCGAGCCGGGCCTTGCCGAGCTGGCAGCGGTGCGAACGTGCGAGCGATCCCAGAGCGAGATGTTCGGGGCCCCAGCCCGGCGGCTTGGCGCAGGGGCCGGAGGAAAAATAAGGACGCGCAGGGCGGGTTTCAGGTTTTTCCCGGCGCGCAGGCGCACCGGCGGCGTCCGGATTCACGTTGGTCACTGTCAGACTCTCCTCGCAGAGAGCACGCGCCGCGTTGGGACGGCGTGGCCCATCGGCGGGGATAGAGAAGGAGGCAGGCCTGTCAACTCACAGCAGGAAATCGCTGGCCGTCAGCGGCTCAGCCCCGTCGACGAAAACCTGGATGAGGAAGTCGGCGACGCCGTCGAGGTCGCCATCGGCTTCGACCTGCCAGAGAGTGTCCGAAACGAGGAACGCCCTGAGCTCGCCCGGCGCCGATGCGCCGCTGGCGGAGAATTCGGATGTGCCGAGGAAGGTGAAGGCCTGGTCGCCGAGACTGGACGTATCGGCATCGATCTCGCCGAGATCGATCGTGTCGGTTCCCGGTTCGAAGACCCAGATCGCGTCGGACGCCGCCGCGGTCGAGTCCGAAAGGGCCCGGTAAAGAAAGACGTCCGCCCCGCCCCAGCCGGCGAGGACGTCCGCGCCGTCGCCGCCCTCAAGAATGTCGCCCTCCTGTCCGCCGCCCAGATTGTCGTCTCCCGCCAAGCCTCGCAAATGGCTGGAGAGCCAGGAATTGCCGCCGATACAATTGTCCAGCGCGTTGCCAATCGCGACCGTCGCGTCGCCCCAGATCATGAGCGCTTCGACCTCCGCGGACATCATGAAGTCGACCGAAGCGACGACGAAGTCGTAACCGCCGTGGGCATCCTCGACGACGACATCGCCGGCGTCGTCGACAAAATATTCATCGTCGCCCGCGCCGCCGCTCATCAGATCGGCTCCCGAACCTCCGCTGATGGAATCGTTGCCGCCGAGGCCGCTGATGCTGTCGTCGCCGCCCTCTCCCAAGAGACTGTCGCCGCGGTCGCTGCCGACGATCACGTCGTCGCCCTCGGTACCGCGCGCCGGCAGATCGGCGACGGCGAGCAGGACGTCGTCGCCGGCGAAATAGAGATATTCGACGTCGGCGAGCGAGTCCCACCCTTCCGAGCCCCAAATGTCGCCGATGCTGATCGAACCGTCCTGCTCGCGTGAGATCAGGAAATCGGCCGAGGCGCCCGCATAATGAGCGGTGTCGACGCCGCCGCCGCCATCGATCTCGTCGTCCCCGTCATTGCCCTGGATGGAATCGTCGCCGTCATGCCCGAGGATGAGGTCCCGGGCAGCGGTGCCGTCGAGCATGTCCGCATCCCCGGTGCCGTTGATGGCGACCAGATCCAAGATCGGGACGAGAAGGTCCTCGCCTTCGAAATAGACGGATTCGACCGAGATGAGGGTGAGCGGGCCGTCGCCGGGACGCTCGACGCGCACGGAGCCGTAGTCCCAGGCGAACAGATAATCGGCGCGGGTGCCGGAAAGGACCACGCGATCGTCGCCGTCTCCGGCCGTGAGGAGGTCGGCGCCCCCCGATTCCCGCAGCGTGTCGTCGCCCTCGTCGCCGACGAGCATGTCGTCGCCGCCGCCGCCGTCCAGCAGGTCGTTGCCCGTGCCGCCGTACAAAGTGTCCGCGCCTTCGCCGCCGTAGAGCAGGTCGGCGCCGCCGCTGCCGAAGACGAGGTCGTCGCCGCCATGGCCGTAGATCAGGTCGGCGCGCTCGAACCCGCCGAGCGCGTCGCCCTCCTCCGTGCCGTGGAGCGCGGTCAGCTCGATCAGCGGCACAAGCGCGTCGTCGGCCGCGAAATAGACGGAGTCGACGGAGGAGAGGAAAGCCGAATCGTAGCCGCCCGGGCCATAGACCAGGGCGCCGTCTGCGTTCGGCACGAACGAATAATCCGAGCGCCCGCCGGCAAGAACCAGCCGGTCTTCGCCGCCGCCGCCGTCGATCTGATCGAGGCCCTCGAGGCCCTCGAACAGATCGTCGCCGTCGCCGCCGGTGAGCTCGTCGTTGCCGGCGCCGCCGATCAGGAGGTCGTCGCCCGCTCCGCCGTCGACCGCGTCGTCGCCCGCAAGGCCGTCCAGCACATCGCCGTAGGCGCTGCCGACGAGGATATCGTCGCCTTCGGTGCCGACCATCGCCAGCAGCCCCGCCTCGGTCAGCGTCGCCGCTTCCGCCGTGAAATAGACGAACTCGATGTTGGCGAGCGTCATCCTTCCCCCGGTGCGCGGGTTGATGACGACGAGCCGTCCGTCCTCGTCGGCATATCGATAGTCGGAGGGGCTGCCGAACAGGTTGAGCGAGTTCAGGCCGAGGCCGCCCTCATAGCTGTCCTGGCCGCCCGATTCGGTGAAATTATCGTCGCCGTCCCCGCCGTTGAGCGTGTCGTCGCCGTAGCTGCCCGCCAAGTCGTCGTCGCCGGGGGTGCCGGTCTGGGCCCCGGGGGGCAGCGAGCCGCCGGCCGCCTGCTCCAGCGCGAACGCGCTCGAAGCCGTCGAATAGGCCGCGGTGCTTCCGATGCTGATCGGCATGTTCGCATAGCCGTCGTCGATTGCGAAATAGCCTTCGGAGAACAGCAACCTCGGGAATCCCAAGCCGGAGGAAAGCCCGACATAATTCGGCCGAGCCTCGTCGAAATGCGGCACGTCGAAGATGACGTTCTGGAGAAGAACGGATTCTCCGCTGCTGCGTATCACCACCGCAAGGTCGCCGATCCCGACCCTGCGCAGATTCCCGTCCACCTCGACGCTATACTCCGTCATGTCCCAGATGAGGTCGACCTCGCTCATGGAGATCGTGCTGAGATCCACCAATGCATGCCTCGAGTTGAGCAAGAAGTTGTTCGCCCAATCCTCTGCCGCGGCCTGTGAGTTTCCCCAGGCGCCGAGCAAAGTGTCGTGGCCGTCGCCATGGCCGAACGCCACCGTCGCCTGGCGCATAAAGGGGCTGCCGCGCAGCTCGATGAGATCGTCGCCGGCACCGCCTTCGGCTCGGGCACCGATCCCGTTGAGGACGATCCTGTCGCTTCCGGCGCCGCCGCTGAGCTGGTCCGATCGGTGCCACTGGCCGTCCTCCCAATAGGCCGCGTCGTTGGCGCTCACCAGGATGTCACTGCCGCCGCCGCCGTGGATCTCGTTGGCGCCGCCCTCGCCGTAGAGGATGTCGTTGCCGGAGCCGCCGGCGATGACGTCGTCGCCAGCGCCGCCGAAGATGCTGGCGGGGCCGACCGTGACCGTGATCGCGTCGTTGCCAGCGCCGCCGTCGATAGTCTTGTGGCCGGAGCT
>JAXDPC010000246.1:0-13584 GCA_034668525.1 Sphingomonadales bacterium | reverse complement strand
CCCCTCCCCTTGATGGGGAGGGGTTGGGGGTGGGGTGGAGCTGGACGTCGGGCTCAGAGCGGGTGGAGATTCCACCCCCACCCAACCCACCCCCATCCAGGGGGTGGGCTAGCTTGGCCGCGACCGCGAATCCTCCGCCTCCGGCCTTTCGCGCCATCTCCGAGAGCGCCGCCCCCCTCAACCCCCGCCCCGGTGCGAGCAGCGACACGGCTTCGAGCATGTTGGTCTTGCCGGCCCCGTTCTCGCCGGTGAGGATGACCAGCCCCGGCCCCGGCTCGACGAGCGCATCGGCGTAGGAGCGGAAGTCGCTGAGGGAGAGGCGGGCGACGTGCATGGACGCGCCCTATCGCCAAAGCGCGGTGACGGCCAATCGCGTCGCTGCTACTCTCGCGCCGGCCGTTTCGGCCGGGGAAAGAAGATGCGCCTTACGCCGCTGCTCGCATTGCTGGCCGCCCTGCTGCCCGCGGGGCCGGCGGCGGCCGACATCACGGCGCGCTACCGCACCGGCGCCGGCGAGACGATGATCGTGGAGGCCAACGATCGCGGCGACAGCCGGATCAGCCGGGGCTCATCCGCCGTCCTTACCAGGGATGGCGTCTCTTATGTGGTCGCTTCGGATCGCAGCGGAGATTTCGCGGTCCGGCAGGACGAGCTGCTGGCCGAGGCCGGGCGGCGGGCGCGCGAACGATTCCCACGGCGCAGTCCACGCCTGCTTCGGGCGGGCATCTACAGGGCGGTCGCGACCGGCACGGAGACGGTCGGCGGCCGCGCCGGCATCCGCTGGGAGCTGCGACAGCGGGACGGCGCGGCCCTGGGCGAAGGCTCGGATTTCGTCATCAGCCGCGAGCGGGACCTTGCCCCGATCGGACGCGCCCTCGCGCGGCAATTCTCGATCGCCCGATACACTATCATGACGTCGGACGATCCGGTCGGGCGCCTGGGCGTGGTCCCCGTCTCCCTGCACTGGCATATCCGGGCGGGGACGGTGATCCGCGCAGAGAGGCTGTTCTCGCTGGCCGACGTTCGGGCAGGTCCGGTGCCGGCCTCCGCCTTCGCGCTGCCGGCCACGATCCTCCCGGCGGACCGGTTCCTTGCCCGCGCGACGTGGATCCGGCTCAGGGTCGTCGACTGAAACCCGTTCTTCCCAGCCGCCGACGCGCCCGTTAGTCCGTAGCGCGATGAGCAGGGAGGACGAGCGCATTCCGCCGCATATGGTGGGCGGGAACCGGCTGACGGTGCACAGCGACGGGCCGGACCGGCTGGAGGCCCTGATCGCCCTGATCGACGGCGCGAAGGAGTCGCTCAGGATCCTCTATTATATCTGGCTCAACGACGAGACCGGCCGGCGGGTGCGCGACGCGCTGGTGGCCGCGGCGGAGCGGGGCGTGCAGGTCTCGATGTTGCTCGACGGCTTCGGCTCGTCCGGGGCCACCACCGGCTTCTTCAGGCCGCTGGTCGATGCGCAGGCGCGCTTCTGCCGCTTCGTGCCGCGCTGGGGGCGGCGCTATCTGCTGAGGAACCACCAGAAGCTGGCGCTCGCCGACGGCAAGCGCGCGATCGTCGGCGGCTTCAACATCGGCGACGAATATTTCGGAACGGTCGAGAGCGGGGCCTGGCGCGATCTCGGCGTGCTGGTCGAGGGCCCCAGCGTCACGGGCATGGTCGCTTATTTCGACGACCTCTATGCCTGGGCGGAAGCCGACGAGGGCTCGATCCGCAAGTTGCGGCGCATGCTGAGCCGGCACAGCGTCAGGGACGGCGCGATCAGCTGGCTGTTCGGCGGGCCGACGCGCCGGCTGAGCCCCTGGGCGCGGGCCGTGAAGGAGGATCTGCGCGGCGCCACCACGGCCGATTTCCTGATCGCTTATTTCGTGCCGAGCCTGTCCATGCTGCGGCGAATCTACGGCGTCGCCGCGGGTGGCCGGGTGCGGATGGTGACGGCCGGCAAGTCCGACATCAAGTCGACCATGTGGGCCGCGCGCTTCTCCTACTGGCGGCTGCTCCGGCACAATGTCGAGGTTTACGAATATCAGCCGACCAAGCTCCACACCAAGCTGATCGTGATCGACGACGCGGTCCATATCGGATCGGCCAATTTCGACATGCGAAGCCTTTACCTCAACCTCGAGATGATGCTGCGGGTGGACGACGCTGCCTTCGCGGCGACGATGCGCACCTTCATCGAGCGCGAGATCGGCGACAGCCGCCGAATCCCTCTCGACGAGCATCGCGCGAGCATGACCTGGCTCAACCGGCTGCGCTGGGCGTTCGGCTATTTCGTGATGGTGACCGCCGACTATAATCTGGCGCGGCGGCTGAATTTGGGGAGCCGCAAGCGGCTGCACTAGCCCGGGTGGCAGGAGCTCTCACTCCGTTCGCATCGAGCGAAGTCGAGATGCCGCGTCGAGCGAAGCCGAGACCTTCGGCGGACGCAGACCCTCGGCTTCGCTCGGGGCGGGTCCTCGACTTCGCTCGGACCGAACGGTCTCGGGCGCACAGGATAATCCCCTGGAGATCCCGGCCTTCGCCGGTTTGTCGGTCCCGGGCGCGCCGCGCGCGACCCGACCGTCAGTCCTTCCAGGCCCAGAAGAGCTGGGCGGGGGGGACGTTGATCCATTCCATGCCGCGGTCGATGCGCTTGAAGTGCGGGGCGATGAAGTCGCGGACCTTGGGCGAGAATTGGTAGACCAAAAAGCAGCCGCCCTTGCGCAAGGCGGCGTGGGTCTCGGCCGCGATCTTCGGGCCGATCCCTTCGGGCAGCGTCGAGAAGGGGAGGCCGGAAAGGATGTAGTCGGCCTCTTCGAATCCCGCCTCGGCCATGATCTTGCGGGTGTCGGCGGCCGAGCCGGTGACGGCGATCAGCCGGCTGTCGCGGAACTTGCGGTTCAGATATTCGGTGAAATCAGGGTTGGTGTCGATCGCGATCAGCGTCGCGTCGGGAGCCATGCGCTGCAGGATGTGCTCGGTGAAGGTGCCCACGCCCGGGCCGTACTCGACGAACAGCCGGCACTCGTCCCAATCGACCCTGCCGAGCATCTTGTCGATCAGCGCCTTGGACGACGGGATCACCGATCCGACCATCACCGGATGCTTGATGAAGCCGCGGAGGAACATCATGAACGGCCCGCCGCTCGGCCCGCGCTTCGCGCCGCGTTCGCTGCGCGCCTGATTGGATGCTGACATGGCCGGTCTCGTCAATGTCTGGAGGCAGCCGGTGCGTTGGCAAATCGCCGCTGCAATGGCAAGGGCGGGATTGCGGCGCGGCTGCCTCGATTGCTCGCTTCGGGACATAGAACGGACGGCGCGCGCAAAAGGCTCCCGCGCGGCAGCGACGGAAAGAGGCGGCTGAAGAGTGGCGGATTACGGGCTCCCCAGGGGACGGTTCCTGCTGCTCTTCGCGGTGATGCTGGTCGCCGCCTCGGGCAATACGGCGATGCAGTCGCTGCTGCCGGCGATCGGGCGGCGGCTCGGCGTGCCCGACATCTGGGTGGCGGTCGCGTTCAGCCTGTCGGCTGCTTTGTGGGTGGCGACCGCGCCTTATTGGGCGCGGCGGGCGGACCGGCGCGGACGGCGGGCGCTGATGCGGCTCGGACTCTACGGATTCATCCTCTCGATGCTGGGCTGCGGCGCCGCGTTGGGCGCCGGCCTGGCCGGGCTGGTCCCGGCGGGCGCCGCCTTCCTGCTCTTCATGCTCGGGAGGACCCTCTACGGAGCGCTCGGCTCGGCCTCGCCGCCGGCCGTCCAGGCCTATATCGCGGCGCGGACCGACGGCGAGCAGCGGACCAATGCGATGGCGGGGCTCGCTTCGTCCTTCGGCCTCGGCACGATCATCGGCCCCGCGGTCGCGCCTTTGTTCATCCTGGCGCCGCTCGGCCTCGCCGGGCCGCTGGTCGCCTTCGCTTTGATCGGGATGGCGGTGCTGATGACTTTGATCCTGCGCCTCCCCGACGACACGCCGCGCGGGGAGGCGAAGGGGCAGGTGGTCGACTATGCCGCGATCGGCGGGGCCGGGGCGAGCGCCCCGCGCGCCGAGAGCGGCGCGGCGCGCCTCAGGTGGCGCGACCCGCGGGTCTTCGCCTGGCACATGATCGGGATCGTCGGCGGCCACGGCCAGGCGGTTTTGCTCGGCGTGATCGGGTTCCTGATCATCGACCGGCTCGACCTGCCGGCCGAGGCCGCGCAGCACGCGATCGCGATCGTGCTGATGGCGGGCGCGGCCGCGAGCCTGCTTGCCCAATGGTGGCTGATTCCGCTGCTGGGCCTGCCGCCGCGCCAGCTCGTCGCCTGGGGCGCGCTGATCGCGGCGGTGGGGACCGGGCTGACCGGGGTGGCGCAGGAGACGTACGGGCTCACCATGGCCTTCGCGCTCGCCTCGCTCGGCTATTCGCTGTTCCGGCCCGGCTTCACGAGCGGCGCCTCGCTCGCCGTGCCGGAGGAAGAGCAGAATGCGGTCGCCGGGATGGTGACGTCGGTCAACGGCGTGGCCTTCATCGCCGGGCCCGCGGTCGGCGTGTGGCTCTACACCTTGTCGATGCCTTTGCCCTTCCTGGTCACCGCCGCCTTCATGATGGCGCTGGCGCTGTGGACTGCCTTGCGCTTCAGCCCTTCGGACCCCGCGGAGTCAGCATCCCGGGCGCGATGAAGCCGATGCCGCCGGAGGTGGCGGACATTGCATCCTGCTTCAACTTGTCCTGGATCTGCTCGTACTCGCGCTCCATCTCGGCGGTGACCGAGGCGCGGGTCTCGAGCAAGGCGCGCTCGAACTCGGCCATCGTCACCTCGGTCGCCTCGATCGATCCCCGGAGCGCGAACAGGCCGGCGCGGCGCACGAGGTCCTCGAGATCGGCGCCGGTGAAGCGCTCGGTCCGGTCGGCGAGCGTGTCGAGATCGACGTCCTTCGCGAGCGGCATGTCGCCGGTATGGATGCCGAGGATGTGGCGGCGCCCGTCACGGTCGGGGACCGAGACGTAGATCAGCTCGTCGAAGCGGCCGGGGCGGAGCAAGGCGGGATCGATCAGGTTCGGCCGGTTGGTCGCGCCGATCACGACCACCGAGCCCAGTTCCTCCAGCCCGTCCATCTCGGCGAGGATGGTGTTGACGACCCGCTCGGTCACCTGCGGCTCGCCGAGGCCGCCGCCGCGGGCGGGAACGAGGCTGTCCAATTCGTCGATGAAGATCACGGTCGGCGCGACCTGGCGGGCGCGGGCGAACAAGCGGGCGATCTGCTGCTCGGACTCGCCATACCATTTGGAGAGCAGGTCCGACGATTTGGTGGCGATGAAGTTGGCCTCCGCCTCGCGCGCGGTGGCCTTGGCGAGGAGCGTCTTGCCGGTACCGGGCGGGCCGTAGAGGAGGAAGCCCTTGGCCGGCCGGATGCCGAGGCGGCGGAAGGCCTCGGGGAACTTCAGCGGAAGCTCGATCCCTTCGCGCAGCCGCTCGCGCGCCTCGTCGACGCCGCCGACATCGTCCCAGCCGACATTGGGCGCCTGGACCATAACCTCGCGCATTGCCGAAGGCTGGACGCGCTTCAGCGCCTCCTCGAAATCGCCGCCAGTGACCGACAGGGTCTCGAGCACGTCGGGCGGGATCGTCCCTTCCTCGAGGTTGATCCGCGGCATGATCCGGCGGACCGCCTCGATCGCCGCCTCGCGGACCAAGGCGGCGAGGTCGGCGCCGACGAAGCCGTAGGTGCGGCGGGCGAGCGCCGGCAGGTCGACGCCCGGGTCGAGCGGCATGCCGCGGGTGTGGATGCCGAGGATCTCGCGCCGGCCATTCTCGTCGGGGACGCCGATCACGATCTCGCGGTCGAAGCGGCCGGGGCGGCGCAGCGCCTCGTCGAGCGCCTCGGGGCGATTGGTGGCGGCGATGACGACCAGGTTCGCGCGCGGCTCGAGACCGTCGAGCAGGGTCAGCAGCTGGGCGACGAGCCTCTTCTCGGCCTCGCCCTGGACCTGGCCGCGCTTGGGGGCGATCGAATCGATCTCGTCGATGAAGATGATCGAGGGCGCGGCCTTGGTCGCCTCCTCGAAGATTTCGCGGAGCTTGCGCTCGCTCTCGCCGTAAGCGGACCCCATCACCTCCGGGCCGGCGATGTGGAAGAAAGTCGCATCGCTCTCGTTGGCGACGGCGCGGGCGAGGCGGGTCTTGCCGGTGCCGGGCGGGCCATGGAGGAGGACGCCCTTGGGCGGGTCGACGCCGAGCCGGTCGAAGATCTCGGGATAGCGCAGGGGCAGCTCGACCATCTCGCGCAGCTGGTCGATGGTGGAGCCCATCCCGCCGAGATCGTCGTAGGTGACGTCCGCGCGTCGGCTTTCGCGCGGCTCGGTATATTCGGGGAGCAGCTCGACCTCGGTAGTGGCGTCGATATGGACGATGCCCTTGGGCGCGGTCGAGACGACGGTGAGCCGGATCTCCTGGAGGGCGTAGGCAGGGGCCGCGAGCATCTTGCGCAGCTCGGGCGGGATGTCGCCGCGCTGGACCTGCTGCTGACCGGTGGTCGAGACGACGTCGCCGGCGACGATCGGCTTCATCCCGAAGCTGCGCTTCAGCGCCTGGGCCGAGCCCTGGAGGCGGAGATTCTTCTGTGCCGGCGCGAACACGACGCGCTGAGCGGCCTTCGATTCGGTCTTGCGGACCTCGACGAAATCGCCCGAGCCGATCTCGGCATTGGCGCGCTGGAGTCCGTCGAGGCGGATGATGTTGAGCCCCTCATCCTCGGGGTAGGGACCGACGGCGCGGGCGGCGGTGGCGCGCTTGCCGGTCAGCTCGATGACGTCGCCGTCCTTGAGCGCCATCGCCGTCATCAAGGCGCGCGGCAGGCGGGCGAGGCCGCGCCCACTGTCCTCGGGCCGCATCGTCGCCACCTGGAGGCGCCTTTGCTCCTGCCGTTCCTCGTCCGCCATTCCGCCTCCTCGTGCGTGGCTCAAATAGGAAGGGGTAACGGCGCGTCCAACTGAGAGGGTCCGCACAGGCCAAAAAAAGGGCCGGTCCTGGGGAAGACCGGCCCTTAAGTCTTAGGAGAGGATGCCTGAAAGGCGGGATCGTTTTCGTCCTCCCGCGCTTATGTTGCAAGTGCGAAGAAATACGGTACAAGTGCAGTTGTTGCATGCGTCACTGCGCCGTAGAGTTCTCTTTTGCACCGCAGCGCCAGATTTTGCAGCGCACAAGAGAGGCCGGCCCGATGAAGAGACTGCCGCCCCTGACCGGGATCGAGGCCTTCGTGCAGACGGCCCGTTTGGGCTCGGTCAAGGCGGCGGCCGAGGCGCTCGCGCTCTCCTCGCCGGCGCTCACCCGGCGCATCCAGGCGCTCGAGCGCGCGGTCGGCAAGCCTTTGTTCGACCGCGGCCACCAGAATATCGCGGTCAATCCTGACGGCGAGCGCTTGCTGGCCGAGATCGGCCCGTCGATCGACGCCCTCGCGGCGGCGATGGAGCGCGTGTCGGGCAATCGCGAGATGATGCGGCTCCGCCTGGCCGTGCCCTCCCTCTTCGCGGCCCAGCGGCTGATGCCGGCGCTGCCGCGGCTGCGCGAGCAGCATCCCGACCTCCACATCGATCTGGACACCGGCACCAACCGGCTGGCCCGTCTGGCCGAGGGGCTCGACGCCGCGATCGCGATCACCACCGATGTCGACGCGTCGCTCTACTCGCGCCGGATCGACAGCAATTGCGTGATCGCCATCGCCTCGCGCGAACTTCGCGACGGGGCCGCGGCGCTGAAGCGGCCGCAGGACCTCGCCCGCGCCACCATTCTCGTCCACCGCGATCTCGACCGCGCCTTCGACTATTGGCGGGAAGCCGCCGGCGTGCCGGACCTCGATCCGGCCGCGATCGACATGTTCGATTCGGGCCAGCTCATCCTGGATGCCGCCGCGCAGGGGCTGGGCGTCGCGATCATGCTCGAAAGCCACCTCGCGGGCAGCAATGACGAGCGCCTCGTCCAGCTGTTCGAGACTAAGGCCGAAACCCCCTACAGCTATTGGTTCGCCTGCCGCCGCTCGGCGCTGGCGCGCCGCCCCGTCCGCATCTTCCACGACTGGCTGTTCGACGAGGTGATGAAGGCCTGAGAGCGTTTCAGCCGCTCGGCTGGCAGCTCGGCGCGACCCAGGTCGAGCGGACCCGGTAGCGCTCGATCCACGCCGCGCCGGTTCGGGGATGGCGGGAGCGGCTCTCGATGACGAGGTCGGTCGCGCGCGGAGCGGCGGTGCCGCGTACGATCGTCTGGAGCCGGTGGCCGGGCGCCAGTCCTTCGCAGTCCATCGCGATGTCGACCCCCGCGGTGGTCACCGAGCGGCGGCTATAGACGCAGCTCCCGCCGCGCCAAGGACCGGAGCTCAAGGTATCGTGCAGGTCGGCCTGCTGCACCGCCTCCGGCGACCAGCAGCGGTTGCGGGCGCTCAGCCTCTCGGCCATCTGCCGCGCGAACCGGCCGTCCGGGTCGGGGCCGCCCGGCTGCTCGATCGCGAGGACGCCGATCTCGGATCGCCAGCTGCCCGGCTCCAGATCCAAGGGACGGCCCGCGTCCGCCGCCTTGTCTGCCGCCGCGTTGTTCCCGCCCGTATCGCCGCCGCACGCCGCCAGCGCCGCAATCGCCGCCAATCCCGCATAACGCATGCCCCACGTCCTCCCCTTCCCACATTTGCACCGCCACGGCCGGGCGCGGAAGACGCAATCCGCTGGCCGAATGACGGACCATCGCGCGGAACTATCGCGGAATGAGGGTTCGCGGTAGATCGGAGGCGCAGGTACGTGCATCGGGGGCGAGGGCGGCCGCAATGGAACATCCGGAAGCTCTTTATGACAGGATCGAGCGCGCTGTGGCGGCCGACGTCAGCGGCGAGACGAGGGCTGTGCTCGGCGACATCCTCCAGAATCTGCGGGAATTGCAGAAGCTGATTTCCGCTCGGATTCTCTCGCTGTTCGTGGTTGTGCTCGCCACCGAGCTGGTCTTCGCGTCGCGCATCGAATCGGTGAGCGTCTTCGGCTTTGCGGTCAGGGACCTGTCCATCCTGCAGCGGCTGGCGCCCGTCCTGTTCGCTTATTTCTACTTCCTTCTGGAAACGCTCCTCTGCAACCGCCGGATTCTCGAGGCGGCCTATGAGATCGGCTTCCGGCAGGCCTATCCGACCCTCTCGGCGGCGGGCGTCGAGCGTCTGGTCACGCCGCCCGAGCCGATCAAGCTGTACAGCGTGATCCGCAATCATGTCGGCGGCGCGAAGCGGCGCTGGATCCAGAGCGCTGGAATATCGGCTGTCCTGATGCTGGTCCTGATCCCGCCGGCCTATCTTCTCTGGACCATCGCGAGATGCTTGCTGCTGTTCGGGCCGCTCGACCCTCTCACCGTGCTGAGTTGCCTCATCTCGCTGGTGCTGCTGGCCCAGGCGCTCCTTCTGATCCCGGCGACGGTCGGCGCAGTCGGCGGCCCGGATCGGCGGTGAGCGAGATCGGTCAGGCTTTGATGCGGGCGATCACCCGGCGCATCAACGCGCGGGGCAGCAGCCGGTTCGACTGCGCGCCGACCTTGTTGCCGAAGCCCGGGATGACGATCGCCTTGTTGCGGGCGAGGCCTTCGATGCCGGCCCGGACGACGGCGACCGGGTCCGTCGCCATCCTGGCCAGGCGGCCGTCGGGCGCCCCGGCGACCTCGAAGAACTCGGTCGCGGTCGGGCCGGGGCAGAGGGCGGTGACGGCGATGCCGCTGCCCTTGAGCTCCTGGTGGAGGGCCTCCGTGAAGGAGAGGACATAGGCCTTCGAGGCATAATAGACCGCCATGTAGGGGCCGGCCTGGAAGGCGGCGGTCGAGGCGACGTTGAGGATCGCGCCGCCCCCATTTGCGCGCATGTCGGGAAGGACGGCGGCGCAGAGCTCGGTCAGCGCGCGGACGTTCAGGTCGATCGTCTCGAGCTGGCGGGCGAGGGGGAGCTTCGCGAACGGGCCGGAGACGCCGAAGCCGGCATTGTTGATCAGGGTCCGGACCCACAGGCCGCGCGCGCCGGCCTCGCTGACGACGCGGGTCCCGCTGCCGGGGCCGCTGAGGTCCGCCTCGATGACGTGCGCATTCGGACCCAGCTCCACCGCCAGCGCCTGGAGGCGGTCGCGCCGGCGGGCGACCAGGACGACCTCGTCGCCGCGCGCGGTGCATTGCCGGGCGAACTCCGCGCCGAGCCCCGCCGAGGCTCCGGTGATGAGGGTGGCGGGGCGCGGCGCGGCCAAGGTCAGGCCCGGAGGCTCGCCTTGACGATCTTGCCCGGCGCGCGCGGCGGCTCGCCCTTGGGAAGCGCGTCGACATGCTCCATGCCTTCGACGACGTTGCCCCAGACGGTGTAGTTGCGATCGAGGAAGGTGGCGTCGTCGAAGACGATGAAGAACTGGCTGTTGGCGCTGTTGGGATCGTTGGTCCGCGCCATCGAGACGGCGCCGCGCGTGTGCGGCTCGGCCGAGAATTCCGCCTTGAGGTCCGGCTTGTCGGAGCCGCCGCGGCCGGTGCCGCTGGGATCGCCGCCCTGCGCCATGAAGCCGGGAATGACGCGGTGGAAGACGACGCCGTCGTAAAAGCCCTCCTCGACCAGCTCCTTGATCCGGGCGACATGGCCGGGTGCGAGGTCGGGGCGCAGGCGGATGACGACGTCGCCGCCGCCATTGTCGCCGGTGTCGAGATTGAGGACGAGGGTGTTGAGCTCGTTGGACATCAATGGGTCTCCTGCGCGGGTGCCCCGTCGCTCATCCTGAGGAGCCGCTGAGCGAAGCCGAAGCGGCGTCTCGAAGGACGCACGGAGTCCTTCGAGACGGGCCTTCGCCAGGCTCAGTCCCTCCTCAGGATGAGCGGGAGGGGCGTATGGCGGCTGCTCTAGGAGCCCAGCCACGCGCGCGCCAGCCCGTATCGACAGCGCGGGAGGCCCGGCTTAGGAAGCGGGCGCGACGAGGCTCCAGCGGGGAAAGGCGATGAGCGACAGCGAACTCGAGACCCGCGAAGCGGCCCCCACGACACTTGGGCCGACCGCCGAGGACAGGCTCGACGCCGACGACCGGCTGAAGCCCGAATTCGTCGAGATGGTGATGGACCTCGTCGCGGCCGGCAACCACGAGGCGGCGCGCGCGGTGATCCAGCCGCTCCATCCCGCCGACCTCGCCGACCTGTTCGAGCTGATCGATTCGGACGACCGCCGGGCGCTGGCCGCCGCGATCGCCGACGAGCTCGATGCCGACGTGCTCGCGGAGATGAACGATTGGGTCCGCGACGAGCTGGTCGACGCGCTCGAGCCGGCCGCGGTCGCCGAGATCGCCGGCGAGATGGAGACGGACGACGCCGTCGCCATGATCGAGGACCTCGAGGAGGACGAGCAGAGGGCCGTCCTCCGCGCGCTCGATCCGGACGACCGCGCCGCGATCGAGGAGGCCCTGTCCTTCCCGGAGGAATCGGCCGGAAGGCTCATGCAGCGCGACCTGATCGCGGTGCCCGAGCATTGGACGGTGGGGCAGGTGATCGACTGGCTGCGCTCCGGCGAGGAGCTCGCCCACAGCTTCTGGGAGGTGTTCGTCGTCGACGAGCGCCACCATCCGGTCGGGACGATGCCGCTCAGCCGAATCCTGCGGACCCAGCGCAAGGCGAAGGTCGCGGAGATCATGCAGCGCGAGCAGACCTTGATCCCGGTCGACATGGACCAGGAAGAAGTCGCCCTGCGCTTCCAGAAATACGCCTTGATCTCGGCCGCGGTGGTCGACCAGTCGGGGCGGCTGGTCGGCATGATCACCGTCGACGACATCGTCCACATCATCCAGGAGGAGGCGTCGGAGGACGTGCTGCTGCTCGCGGGCGTCGGCGAGGGCGACATCAACGAGCCGGTGATCGACAGCTACAAGGCGCGGGTGCGCTGGCTGATCGCCAATCTCGGCACGGCGCTGGTCGCGGCGACGATCATCGGCCTGTTCGAAGGCACCATCTCGCGGATGGTGGCGCTGGCGGCCCTGATGCCGATCGTCGCCGGGGTCGGCGGCAATGCCGGGACCCAGACGCTCGCGGTCACCGTCCGGGCGCTGGCGACCAACCAGCTCACCAAATCGAACACGGTGCGCGCCGTCGGCCGGGAGATCCGTGTCGCCTGCCTCAATGGGGCGACGGTCGCGCTGCTGATCGGCGTCGGCGTGTCGCTGTTCTTCGCCAACGCTTTGCTCGGCCTGGTCATAGCGGCGGCGATGATGACCAACATCATGATCGCGGGCTTCGCCGGAGTGATGCTGCCGCTGGCGCTGGACCGCGCCGGCGCGGACCCGGCGGTGGCGTCGTCGGTGTTCATCACCATGGTCACCGATTCGATGGGTTTTCTGGTCTTCCTCGGCCTCGCCAGCGCTTCGGGACTGGTGGGGTGACAGGGGACAGTTACTTTTCCGTTCGGCAGTGCTAAGCTTAGGAAAACGTGCGGAAAAGTAACTGTCCCCATGTCTCGCTCACCCCTCAACATCAGCAAGGTCGCGGTCGGCTGCGGGAGCTTCGACGCGCTCGCGGCGCGGCAGCGGCTTCGTCTCGCGGGCGGAATCGTGCCGATCGTGACCCGGTTCATGCCCAAGCGCGCGGACGAGCTGCTCGGCGTGTGACCGGCCAATAATGGTGGGAAACGGTAGGAGGGAAAACGGCCGGGATTTGGTGGGATACGCCGGGACGTGGCGGGACGAAAAACGGCGGTTTTCCAAGGCTCCGCCGCGAAGCGGCTGTGATCGAACATCCCTTTATATAATTTCTGGCCAGCGCAGCGAATTAGCCGCTGTGAAGGTGCGATGCAGCCCCGTTGCACTAAGGGGCGGCGTCCCCGATTTCCCACTTCTGCGAACTCGCGCCTTCGCAGTTTAGCAGAAGCCCGGAAAACAGCGCCTTTTTGCGCGGTATAGTGCCGCAGGCCCGCTTTACCGCTGCCGGTCGCGATTCCCAGTTCCGAGGTCACCCTCTGATCACCAGCTCGCCGGCTATCTTGGCCTTCGGGCCGCCAGCGAGGGTGTAGGTGGTCTCGCGCTCCTCGATCTCGAAACGGGCGAAGATGCGGCGCACCTCGGGCCTGTCGTTGAGGCTGAGAATGAACCGGCCCTTCAGCTGCGCGAGCTGCTCGGCCATGCGCTCGAAGTCCGCCTTCCCGAAGACGTCGGGACCGTAGTCATCCTCGAAGCCGTAATAAGGCGGATCCAGGTAGAAGAGCGTCCCGGCGCGATCGTAGCGCGTCACGAACTCGCTCCAGGGCAGCCGCTCAATGTCGACGCGCGCAAGGCGATCGTGAACGGCCTCGAGCAGCGGAACGAGCTTGGTTAGATCGAACCGCGCGGTGGTCGTGTAGGAAACGCCGTAGCTGCGCCCGTCCACCTTCCCGCCGAAGGCTGTCCTCTGGAGGTAGAGGAAGCGCGCCGCCCGCTCGAGGTCGGTGAGGGTGCTCGGATCGACGCGCATCAGCCGCTCGAACTCAGCGCGGCCCGAGAGCTGCCATTTGAGGGTGTCCAGGAACGCCTGATAATGGCGCTGGAGGATACGGAACAACGTCACGACGTCGCCCGAAACGTCGTTGATGACCTCCTTCCGCGGCCGGTAATCGCGCCGAAAGAAGAT
>JAXDPC010000245.1:0-11401 GCA_034668525.1 Sphingomonadales bacterium | reverse complement strand
CGACCAGCCAGAGCGGCCCCGGCAATGTCGGTGAGGTCGCGCCCAGCGCCTAGGCCTCGCCCTGCGTTTCGATCAGCGCGGCGGCGATCGCTTCCTGCGGCGTCTTGTCGGCCCAGAGGACGAACTGGAAGACCGGGTAGAAGCGCTCGCATTCCTCGATCGCCGCCTCGACCAGGGTCTCGGCCTGCTGCAGGGTGAGGACGCCGCCCTCGTCGCTCTCGATCAGCGCCGCATGGCGGAAGAGGACGAGGCCCGAGGTGCTCCACAGCTCGAAATGGCCGAGCCAGAGCTGCTCGTTGATCAGGCCGATCGTCTCGTAGACGGCGGCGCGCTTGTCGCTCGAGACGCGGACGTCGGGAAGGGCGAGGAACTGAAGGACATGATCCTCCTCCCGCCAGATCGCGCGCAGCTCATATTGGGTCCAGCTGCCCTGGAAGTTGGCGACGATCTCGTCGTCGCCGCTCCGCTCGCAGGCCCAGCCGTGCGCGGTGAAATAATGTTCGAGCATTTCGATGGGAGCGCTGGTGTCCCGCTCCAGCTCAAACTCGTCGACGTTCATCCATCTCTTCCTGCCGCACCCCTTTTGTTCGGGCGAATCTGCCTGTGGCGCCTCGAAAGCGCAAGGAGAGCTTCAGTTCCGCCTCTACAAAGCCGTGGATAAATCAGCTTCCGGCCCCGCCGTCGCCGGCCGTGCGGGCCGCCCCGCCGCCCGGCGCGCTCCTGCTCCGGCGCGCGGCGGGAGCGTTCGCCGCCTCGAGCGCTTCGATGCGGGCGCGCAGCGCCTGCGCCTCCTCGCGGGCGGCGACGGCGATCGCCTTGACCGCCTCGAACTCGTCGCGGCTGACCATGTCGAGCCCGCCGATCCAGTCGCGGACGCGGTCGCGGAAGGCGCCTTCGGCCTCGCGGGTCATGCCGGCGAAGGTGCCGGCGGCGCCGTTCATCATCTTGACGAAATCGTCGAACATCCGGTTCTGGGACTGCATGGCGGGCTCCTATGATCCTCAGGTCTCGTCGATGATATCGGAGCTGCTGCCCCCCGGCACAAGCTCGGCCGCGTCCGGGTTCAGCCGGACGATCTCGAAAGTCAGCGCCGCGGCGAAGCAGAGCCAGGCGAGATAGGGCATCATGAGCAGGGCGGCGGACCTGCGGACCGGCCACAGCAGCACCGAAGCGGCGGCCGAGAGCCCGATCATGGCGAGGATGACGATGAGCGCGGTCGTCGTCCGGTGCAGCGCGAAGAAAAGCGGCGACCAGGCGTAATTGAGCAGGAGCTGGGCGAGGAACAGCGTCAGCACCGCGACGCGGCCGCGGGCGCCGCGGGCGTGGAGGATGGTCGCGAGGATAAGGCCGAGCAGGATGTAGAGGAAAGTCCAGGCGACGCCGAACACCCAGCCGGGCGGCATGAAGCCCGGCTTGGCGAGCGCGTCGAACCAGGGATTGCCGTAGCCGCTGCCGGCGAGCCGGCCGGAGAGGATGCCGAGCAGGACGACCAGCGGCACCGTCACCAGCGCATGGCGCAGGAAGGACATGCGGAGCTGCCCCCTGGAGGCGATCCCCCTCATTCGGCGGCCTGGGGCCGGGCGCCGGCGGCGAGCTGCGCCTCGAGCTTGCGGGTCACCGTCAGCGGCGAGCCGGTGAAGCGGGCGAGACGCGAGTAGAGGAGCGGAATCAGGAACAAAGTGATCAGGGTGGAGATCGAGACGCCCCAGACGATGACCACGCCGATCGCGCTGCGCGCGCCGGCGCCGGCCCCGTGGGCGATCATCAGCGGCACGGCGCCGGCGACGGTGGCGATCGAGGTCATCAGGATCGGGCGGAGGCGGCGGGCGGAGGCCTCGCGGATCGCCTCGCCGATCTCTCGGCCCTGGTCGCGCAGCTGGTTGGCGAACTCGACGATCAATATCCCGTTCTTGGCGGCGAGGCCGACCAGCATGATCACGCCGATCTGGCTGTAGAGGTTCATCGTCTGGCTCATCACCGCGAGGCCGATCAGGCCGCCGGCGACCGCGAGCGGGACGGTGGTGATGATCACCGCCGGATGGACGAAGCTTTCGAACTGGGCGGCGAGCAGCAGATAGACGACGATGATGGTGAGGCCGAACACGATCCAGATCGAGCTTCCCGCTTCGCGGAAGGACTGGCTCTCGCCGCGATAGCCGATAGCGCTCACTTCCGGCGAATTTGCGGCCTCGGCTTCGAGGAAGGTCAGTGCCTGGCCGAGCGAATAGCCTTCGGCGAGGCCGCCGGAGAGGGTGATCGCGCGCATCTTGTTGTAGCGGCCGAGGTCGCGCGCGCCCGCGGCCTCCTGCGTCCGCACCACGCTGGAGAGGGGGACGACGGCGCCGGTCCGGCTGCGGACGTAGATGGAGGCGAGGTTCGCCGCGGTCGAGCGCGACGGCGCCTCGGCCTGGACGACGACCTGATATTCCTCGCCGCGGTCGACATAGGTCGATGCGCGGCGCGAGCCGAGCAGGCTCTGCAGGGCCTGGCTGACGTCGGCGACCGAGACTCCGAGGTCGCCGGCGCGGGCGGTATCGACCTCGATGCGGAGCTGCGGCTTCGATTCCTTATAGTCGCTGTCGAGGTTGACGATGCCGGGATTGCGCGCGGCGGCGGCGAGGATGCGGTCGCGCGCGGCGGCGAGCTCGGGATAGGTGGCGCCGGCGATGACCAGCTGGAGCGGCTGGCCGCGCCCGCGCCCGCCGAGGCTGGAGCGGACTTGGGCGTTGCCGCGGACCGCCGGAACCTGGCCGATCGCGCGGTTGACCTCGCGGACGAGGTCCGCGGTCGTCTCCTCGCGCTCTTCCCAGGGCGGCATGAACAGGCTGAACGAGCCGTTGTTGAAATCGTCGCTGGGGCCGAAACCGCCCGGCGTGCGGGCGATGATCGAGCGCACCGTCCCTTCCTCGATCAGCGGCAGCAGCCGCGCCTGCGCCTCCGACATATAGCGCTCCATCTCGGCGAAGCCGGTGCCTTCCGGCGCGGAGAGCTGGGCCTGGACGATGCCGACGTCCTCGGTCGGGGTGAGCTCGGAATTGATCCGGGTGAACAGAAAGGCGGAACCGGCGAGGACGAGGATGACGGCGATCCCGGGCACGAGCGGCCGCTTCAGCACGTGATCGAGACGGCGGGAATACCAGGCTTCGAAGCGGCGGAAGTTGCGGTCGATCGCCGAGGCGAAGCGGCCCCGGCTCTCGAAGCGCAGCAGCTTGGAGCAGAGCATCGGCGCCAGCGTCAGCGCGAGAAAGCCGGAAAAGGCGATCGCGCCGATCATCGCCGCCGCGAGCTCGCGGAACAGGAGGCCGGTCTGGCCGGAGATGAACATGACGGGGACGAACACGGCGCAGACGACGAGCGTGGTCGAGACGATCGCGAAGGCGACCTGACGCGCGCCGTTGAAGGCGGCGGCGAGCGGCGGCTCCCCCGCCTCGATGCGGTGGTAGACGTTCTCGAGCACGACGATGGCGTCGTCGACGACGATCCCGATGGTCAGGACGAGCGCGAGCAAGGTGAGGAGGTTGATCGAGAAGCCGAGCGCCCACAGGACGGCGAAGCTGGCGAGGATGCACAGCGGCACCGTCACCGCCGGGATCAGGGTGGCGCGCCAGCTGCCGAGGAAGAGATAGATGACGAGGATGACCAGCACGGCTGCCTCGGCAAGGGTCCGGTAGACGTTGTCGATGGCGCGGCCGATGAACAAAGATTCGTCGAGCGCGACGGTGAAGGTCATGCCGTCGGGCAGGTTCGGCCGGACCTCCTCCGCCATGCGCTTCGCGGCCTCGGCGACGGCGAGGGTGTTGGCGCCCGACTGGCGGATGATCGCGATGCCGATCGCCGGCTCGCCGTTGAGCCGGAACGAGGTGTAGGGGTTCTCGGGGGCCTGCTCGACGCGGGCGACGTCGCCGAGCCGCACCTGGTAGCCGTTGGCGCCGCGGGCGACGACCAAAGCGGTGAAGTCGGCCGGGGTCGCGAACGGCCGCTCGACCCGCAGGGTCACGTTCTGCGTGCTCGATTCGAGGCGGCCGGCGGGGAGCTCGACATTCTGGGTCCTGAGGCCCTGCTCGACGTCGGCGGGGGTGAGGCCGAAGCCGGCGAGCCGGTCGGGCCGCAGCCAGACCCGCATCGCGGGCCGTGCCTCGCCGCCGATGAAGACGCGCGCCACGCCGGCGATGTTGGCGAAGCGGTCGGCGAGGTTGCGGTCGACATAATCGGAGAGCTGGACTCGCGACCAGCCGGGCTTGGAGACGACCAGGAACAGGATCGGGGTGGCGTCGGCGTCGACCTTGCGGATGGTCGGCGGGTCGATCTCGGGCGGCAGTGAGCGCCCCGCCGCGCCGACCCGGTCGCGGACGTCGTTGGCGGCCTCGTCCACGGAGCGGCCGGGCGCGAATTCGAGCGTGATCGAGGACTGGCCGTCGCGCGAGCGGGAGCTGATCGTCTGGAGGCCCTCGAGGCCGGACAATTGCTCCTCGAGCACCTGGGTGACGCGAGTCTCGATGACGTTGGCGGCGGCGCCGGTATAGGTCGTCTCCACCGACACGATGGGGGGGTCGACGGCGGGATATTCGCGCACCGGGAGGCTGAAGTAGCCGACCAGGCCGACGATCGCGATCAGCATTGCGACCACCGCCGAGAAGACGGGCCGCCGGATCGAGATTTCGGAGAGCTTCACCGGCCCGCGGCGCCGCCCGGGCCACGCCCGGCGCGGCCGGCGGCGTTGCCGGTGCCGCCGAGCCTGACCTGCATGCCGTCGGCGACCTTGACCACCCCTTCGGTGATCACCCTCTGCCCCGGCCGCAGCCCTTCGAGGATCTCGACGCGGCCGCCGTTCCTGAGGCCGGTGCGCACCTCCGTCCGGCGCGCGCGGTTGCCGTCGCCGAGCGCGAAGACGTAGCGCCGCTCGCCCTCGCCGACGACGGCCAGCTCGGGCACCGACAGCGAGTTGCGCGGCGCCGTCTCGATGGCGACGGTCATCATCATCCCCGGGCGCAGCCGCCGGTCCGGATTCGGGATGCGGGCGCGGACGGTGACGGCGCGGGTGTTGGGGTCGACCACCGGGTCGATGGTGTGGATGGTGCCGCGAAACGGCTGCCCGGGCCAGGCCGCCGAAACCGCTTCGATCTGCTGTCCCGGGCGGATGACCGAGAGCATCGTCTCCGGCACCGGGAAGTCGAGCTTGATCGTCGAGACGTCGCTGATCGTGGCGATTGCGGTGCCCTGGTTGGCGATCGCGCCCGCCGAGATGTTCCGCAGCGACACCCAGCCGGAGAAGGGCGCGGTGATCACCCGTTCGCCGATCTGGGCGCGGACCTGCTGCGCCTGGGCGCGGGCGGCCGCCGCGGCGGCGACCTGGACGTCGTAATCGGCGCGGGTGGCGAAGCCGCGATTCTTGAGCTGGGTGACGCGGCCGAGCTGCTGCTCGGCCTGGCGGGCGCGGGCTTGGGCCTCGGCGAGCTGGGCGGATTCCTGGCCCTGCTGGAGCACGGCGACGATTTGGCCGGCCCGGACGAAGCTGCCGTCGTCGAAATTCAGGCGCAGGATCCGCTCCGTGACCGGCGCCGAGAGCGTGACCTGCTCATTGGCGACGGCGGTGCCCACCGCCTCGATCCGGTCGACGAAGCGCATCGTCGTCGCCGGCTCGGCCTTGACCAGAGGCGGCGGCCGGTCGCGGCCCTTCTCTTGGCCGCTGGCCCCGCAAGCGGCGAGCGCGGCCGAGAAAGCGAGAGCGATGAGGAGGTTAAGCGCGCGCACCAGCGGCAGCTAGTCCGACGCCGGAGGCTGCGCAAGCCGCACCGCGCCGAGCAGGAACTCGACATTGCCTTCGGGGCCCGCGATCGGGCTGCGTTCGATGCCCGCGACGGTCCAGCCGCGCGAGCGAATCCATTCCGCCGCAGACGCGCAGACGCGCTCGTGGACGGCGGGATCGCGGACCACGCCGCCCTTGCCGATCTCCTGCCGCTCCGCTTCGAACTGGGGCTTCACCAAAGCGACGAGGCGTCCGCCTGGCTTGGCGAAGCCGAGCGCGGTGTCGAGCACCTTGGCGAGGCCGATGAAGCTCGCATCGCAGACGATCACGTCGACCGGCTCCGCGACGATATCGGGCGTGAGGTAGCGCGCGTTGGTCTGCTCGTGGACCACCACCCGCGGGTCCCGGCGCAGCTTCCAGGCGAGCTGGTTGGTGCCGACATCGACGGCATAGACCTTCGCGGCGCCGCGCTGGAGCAGCACGTCGGTGAAGCCGCCGGTCGACGAACCGACGTCGAGCGCCACCGTCGCCGCGACGTCCCAGCCGAAGGCGTCCAGAGCGTGGGCGAGCTTGATCCCGCCGCGCGAGACCCAGGGATGCTCCTTGCCCCGCACTTCCAGCGCGGCATCCTCGGCGAGCGTCTGCCCGGCTTTGTCGATCCTGCGCGCGCCGGCGAAGACGAGGCCGGCGAGGATCAAAGCCTGCGCCTTCGCCCGGCTCTCGGCGAGCCCGCGATCCACCAGCAATTGGTCAGCGCGCAGCTTCGGCACGGCCACAGAGCACGCGCCCCTTCAGCGCCCCAGCATCTTCTCGGGCTTTACGACGCGGTCGAACGTCGCCTCGTCGACGAGACCGAGCGCAAGGCCTGCTTCCTTCAGCGTCAGGCCGTTCTCGTGGGCGTGCTTGGCGATCTTGGCGGCGTTGTCGTAGCCGATCTCCGGCGCGAGGGCGGTGACTAGCATCAGCGAGCGGCTCATGAGGTCGGAGATGCGGCGCTCGTCGGGCTCGAGGCCTTCGAGGGCGCGGGCGGTGAAGCTTTCCATGCCGGTCGCGAGCAGGTCGATCGAGCGCAGCACGTTGGCGCCGATCAGCGGCTTGAACACGTTGAGCTCGAGATGGCCCTGGAGGCCGCCGACGGTCACGGCGACATGGTTGCCCATCACCTGGGCGGCGACCATGGTCAGCATCTCCGCCTGGGTCGGGTTGACCTTGCCGGGCATGATCGAGCTGCCCGGCTCGTTCTCGGGCAGCTTGAGCTCGCCGAGGCCGCAGCGCGGGCCGGAGCCGAGCAGGCGGACGTCGTTGGCGATCTTGGAGAGGGAGACGGCGAGCACGTTGAGCGCGCCCGAAAGCTCGACCAGAGTGTCGTGGCTCGCCAGCGCCTCGAACTTGTTCGGCGCCGTTTCGAACGGGATCCGGGTGAGCCTGGCGATCTCGCCGGCGAATTCCCGTGCGAATCCTTTCGGCGCGTTGAGCCCGGTACCGACCGCCGTGCCGCCCTGGGCGAGAAGGTGAAGCCGCGGCAGCACGGCCTGGACCCGGGCGATCCCCATCTCGATCTGCGCCGCATAGCCGGAAAATTCCTGGCCGAGGGTGAGCGGAGTCGCGTCCTGGAGGTGGGTGCGGCCGATCTTGACGATCCGGTCCCACGCTTCGGCCTGGGCGGCGAGCTTGCGGTGGATCATCTGCAGCGCCGGCATCAGGCGCTGGTGGACGGCGCGGGCGGCGGCGACGTGGAGCGCGGTCGGGAAGCTGTCGTTGGAGCTCTGGCCCATGTTGACATGGTCGTTGGGGTGGACCGGCGACTTGCCCCCGCGCTTGCCGGTCAGGATCTCGTTGGCGCGGCCGGCGATCACCTCGTTGGCGTTCATGTTGGACTGGGTCCCCGAGCCCGTCTGCCAGATGACGAGCGGGAACTGGTCGTCGAGCAGGCCGCCGGCGACCTCGCCGGCCGCGGCCTGGATCGCCTCGGCGAGCTCGGCGTCGAGGCCGCCCGCCTTCGCGTTCACCCGCGCCGCCGCCTGCTTCACGAAGCCCAAGGCGTGGACGATCTCGCAGGGCAATTGCTCGCGCTGGCCGAACGGGAAATTCTCGATCGAGCGCTGGGTCTGCGCGCCCCAGAAGCAGTCGGCGGGGACGGCGATCGGCCCGAAGCTGTCCGACTCGCTGCGCGTGTTTCCGTAGGAGTCCATGGGTCGCCCTTATGGACGTGGAGAGGTCCTCGCAAGTTCCTCCCTGCTGCGAAGCGGTGGGGAGGGGGACCACCCGCAGGGTGGAGGCGGGGTGACAGGCGGAGACGGAGCCAATAGCCCTCCACCATGTTGCGCATGGTCCCCCTCGCCATCGCGCCGCGATGGGGAGGAACTATTTCTTCCGGCTGAAATCCACCGAGACGACGTTGGAGCCGTCCTCGGCCGGCTCGGCCCGCGGCGCGTCATTCTCGGCCTGGTCGTGCCCTTGCGGCCCCGCCTCGTCGACCTGGGCCTGGAACTGGAGCGCGAAATTGACCGCCGGATCGACGAAGCCGGTGATGGCGGCGAAGGGGACGACGAGCCTGGCCGGTGCCTGGTTGAAGGAGAGGCCGACCTCGAAGCCGTCGTCGCGCACCTTCAGGTCCCAGAAGCGGTTCTGGATGACGATCGTCATCTCGTCCGGAAAGCGTTCGGAGAGATGCCGCGGTATCTCGACTCCCGGGGCCGCGGTCTTGAAGGTGATGTAGAAATGATGGTCGCCGGGAAGCCCCGACGCCTCGACTTCGCCGAGCACGCGTCCGACCACCGCGCGCAGCGCCTCCTGGACGATCTCGTCATAGGGGATCAGACTGTCGGGGGCGTCGTCGCTCATCCCCTCCTCTGGTAGCGCGCGGCGGTGAAGGGTCAAGCGCGTTGCGCCGCCCGGCCCGGCGCGGCATCAGTGCGGCGAGGAGAGGATTGATGCCGATCGACGCGACCCTGCCCTATGACGACAGCAACATCTTCGCGCGGATCCTGCGCGGCGAGATCCCGTGCCGGAAGGTGCATGAGGACGAGCATGCGCTCGCCTTCCACGACATCAACCCAGCGGCGCCCGTGCACGTGCTGGTGATCCCGAAGGGGCGCTACGTCTCCTGGGACGATTTCTCGGCGAAGGCTTCGGAAGCGGAGATCGCCGGCTTCGTCCGCGCCGTCGGCCATGTCGCGCGCGAGCAGGGGCTGGTCGCTGAGGGCTACCGGCTGCTCGCCAACGCGGGCATCGACAGCGGCCAGGAGGTCCCGCACCTCCACGTCCATCTGTTCGGCGGGCGCCCGCTGGGCCCGATGCTGGCGCGGTGAAAGGGGACCTGAAAGGGGACAGTTACTTTCACGCGGCAGCGTCCGGCTGGGCGCTCCGAGCTTGAAAGTAACTGTCCCCCCGATGGGGCTAGGCGGCTGCTGCTTTACTGGCTAGGTTCCCGCCCGAAACCAGAAGAGGGCGCGCAAAGCGGCCTGCAAGCCAAGGGGACGGAGATGATTTTCGGGCGCGTGAAGCCTCTGGACGCCATTCTCGCCACCGCCGAGAGGAAATCGCTGAAGCGCTCGCTGGGCGCGATCCAGCTGACCCTGTTCGGCGTCGGCTGCATCATCGGCACCGGCATCTTCGTGCTGACCTCGGTCGGGGCGCAGAAAGCGGGGCCGGGCCTCCTCATCAGCTTCATCATCGCCGGCGCGGTCTGCGTCGTCGCGGCGCTCTGCTACGCCGAGATCGCCTCGATGGTCCCGGTGGCGGGCTCCGCCTACACCTATTCCTATGCGGTGCAGGGCGAGTTCCTGGCCTGGACGGTCGGCTGGGCGCTGCTCCTCGAATATGCGGTCGGCGCCTCGGCGGTCTCGGTCGGCTGGTCCAACTATTTCATCGATACGGTGATGCAGCGAAGCTGGGGGATCGATTTTCCCGACTGGCTCAGCTCGGGCCCGCTCATTCTCGGCGGCCAGGCCGGCGGGTTCATCAACCTTCCCGCGCTGGGGATCGCCCTGCTCGTGACAATCCTGCTGGTCATCGGCACGTCCGAGAGCGCCAAGGTCAACGCCGTCCTGGTCGCCATCAAGGTGACCGCGCTCACCGCCTTCGTCGTGCTGACGCTGCCGGTGATGCACACCGAGAATTTCGCGCCCTTCGCGCCGGCCGGCATGTTCGGCGGGTTCGGCTCGGGCGTCGGGGTCGTCGGCGCCGCCGCGACGATGTTCTTCGCTTATGTCGGCTTCGACGCGGTCTCGACCGCCGCGGAAGAGACCAAGAACCCGCAGCGCAACGTCCCGATCGGCCTGATCGGCTCGCTCGCCATCTGCACGATCTTCTACATGCTGGTGACGGCGGGGGCGATCGGCGCGATGGGCGGCCAGCCGATCATGGGTCCGGACGGCGCTCCGCTCGCGACCGGCGAGGCGCTCTCGACGCAGTGCGCGACCGCGCAATATGCCGAGGCCCTGGTCTGCTCCCGCGAGCCGCTCGCCCATGTGCTGCACACGATCGGCTACGGCGCGATCGGCAACATGCTCGGCTACGCGGCCTTCATCGCCTTGCCGTCGGTCATCCTCATCCTGCTGTTCGGCCAGACCCGCATCTTCTTCGTGATGGCGCGCGACGGCCTGCTGCCGGAGGCGCTGTCGCGGGTCCATCCGCGCTGGAGGACGCCGCACGTCGTGACCATCATCACCGGCCTGATCGTCGCCATCGCCGCCGCCTTCTTCCCGGTCGGCGCGCTCGCGGACGTCGCCAATGCGGGAACGCTCTACGCCTTCCTGATGGTGGCGATCGCGGTCTGGCAGCTGCGCAGGATCGATCCGGAGCGGCGCCGCGCCTTCCGGGTGCCGGCGGTCGGGCTGGTGGCGACGCTGACCGTGGTCGGCTGCCTCTTCCTGTTCTTCAACCTGCCGCGCGAGGCGATGCTGGTGCTGCCGGGGTGGACGCTGATCGGCGTCGTCTTCTACGCCCTCTACGGCTACCGGAAGAGCCATCTCGGCCGCGGCCTGGTCGAGGTTCATGAGCCGGAGCTCCACGACCTCGAGCCGCCCATCCCGGGGGTCGACGAGCCGCGATAGCGGCGCCGGCGCCCCGGTCCCAAGGGGCCGGCGGCGGACAGACAGCGGCAAGGCCGGCCAAGCCTCGGGCGCGGGCGCGCCGCCCGTGACCGCGCTCCGGGCTTGACGGTGAACCGTGCAAAAAGTACGACGAGTCGTGGACGCCGATCGGAGGCCGCGACATGACGCAGGAACGCTCGCCGGGCAACAAGCTGATCCTCGTCATCCTGGTCGCGGTCATCCTCTCGGTTCCGCTCTTCATGGTCTGGCTGATCGTCTACGATCGCCAGTCGCAGTCCGAGGTGGCGCAGCAGAGCATCGCCGAAGGCTGGGCCGGGCCGCAGACGATCGCCGGGCCGCTGCTCGTCATCCCCTATCGCGTGGCGACGACCGAGACGGTCGTCGAGGGCAATCGCCAGGTCACGCGCGCCGGCAGCGTCGAGCGTGAGCTGACCCTCGCACCCGAGCTTGCCGACCTTGCCGCCGACGTCCGGCCCGAGCGCATCAGCCGTTCGATCTACGAGGCGGTGGTCTACGAGGCGGCGGTGCGCGGCCGCGCCCGCTTCGCGATACCGCAGGATCTCTCGCGGCTCGGGGTCCGGCCGGAAACGCTCGATCT
>JAXDPC010000244.1:0-4575 GCA_034668525.1 Sphingomonadales bacterium | reverse complement strand
TTGACGAACAGGTGAAGGCTATCGAAGGCGGATCCTCTGTGGTAGAAAGTCCCATTAGTGTTGCATTTGACCTTGAGAGTCTAAAGTCCAGCGGTAAACCTGACGATGCGGTGATGGCTGCCGTTCTTGAGGAGATTACGAGCTTACGGCGCGAGATACGGGCGATCAGAAATGCTCCTATTCGTCGATTTGCGTCGGACACGTTTACTCCACAGCCTGGAATGCCCCGTACGTTCGAAGATCTGGTTCTTCTATTCGTAGCAAACAACGAGTCCGACCTCGCATTTTCAATGAAAAATGATCTTACTTTACACAAGTTTGATCCGCCTGACCTGATCTTTACTGGTGGGCTGCATTTGCCCGCTAACACTGACCAGCGCATAGGGGAATTGCTTCGTAAATGGACGGGCAAGCACTGGCGAGTGGAGATACTGCCCTTCTGACCGTGCGACTAATCAGGGAAAAATCGGACAGTATACATTTTCCGAGATTCTCGACTCCCTCACAGCCGCGTAATCCGCGGCGCCGCCCTCTCCTTCCCCATCAGCTCGGTCATCGCCCAGATCATCGCGTCCGCCCGGTCCGGCGAGGCGCCGGGGCCCTCATAGCCGCCGCCGTTCACCATCCCCGCCAGCCAGGCCCGCAGGGCGCGATTGGTGATGTTGCCGCACCGCAGCCACACGAGCCGGTAGCCGCCCGGCGGGTGCCGCAGGGCGAAGTCGTCGTCCTTGGTGACCAGCACGAAGCCTTGGGCCGCGGCACGGGCGGCGATCTCGGCGTCGGGCGTCTGCCCGCCGAGGCGCTCGCTCACATGCTCCGCCTCGAACCCGCGCTCCCCGAACCAGCCGCACAGCGCCGGAGGGAGCTGCGCGTCGATCAGGAAGCGCATCAGGCGGCTTGCACCACCGAATGGTCGACCGCGCGCGCGCCGTAAGCCAGGCAGGCGAGCACGTCCTCGCGGGTCAGATAGGGAAAGTCGCCGAGCAATTCGTCGATGCCCGCGCCGGCAGCGAGCGCGTCCAGCACATCCGACACCCGCATGCGCGTCCCGGCGACGATCGGCCGCCCGCCGCAAACCGCCGGATCGATCGCGATGCGCTGCTTCGCCATTGCGGAAACCTGCAATCGCCGCTCCGCCAAGTCAACAGGGCCCTCTGTCCGGCCGCTTCACTGACCCCGCGCCACGGCGCTATGCTCGCCGGCCCCCTCCCCGAAAGGCCCGCCATGCCCAGCCCCGTCAATCTCGCCGACAAGCTCGCCGCCTTCGCCGATCTCTGGTCTCCAAAGATCGTCGGCGCGTTCAACGGGCACGATCTGATGGTCGTCAAGGCCAAGGGCGAGTTCAACTGGCACAGCCATCCCGACACCGACGATTTCTTCCTGGTGCTGAAGGGCCGCCTCGTCATCCACCTGCGCGACGGCCCAAATGCTCGCGACCCCGTCGCGCTCGGCCCCGGCGAGCTCTACGTCGTGCCGAAGGGGGTCGAGCATCGCCCCGTCGCCGAGGAGGAAACCCACATCCTGCTGATCGAGCCCGCCGGCACCCCCAACACCGGCGACCCCGCCACCGCCGCCGTCAAACACGCGATCTGAAGCCGCGGCGAGGCGGCAGCGGCGGTCCCGTCGTCATGCCGCCCCTCTGCGCCCGGCCTGTCCTTGCGCCGCGCAGGCTGGCGCCGGTTGCCGGAAGGCCGCGCGTCACATCCCCTCGAACGTCTCCGCGTAGATGCGCCAGCGCCGCTGCGCCTCGGTGCAGCCGGGGACGTCGTTGCAGCGTCTGAGCTGGACGGTGCCGCGGCGCGAGAAGGCGGCGCCGCCGCGCATCCGGCCGTAGACCAGCACCGGCACCTCGACGAAGGAGGATCCGGCCGCCCCCTCGATCGCGCCGGGCGCGCCGACCTCGGCGTGATATTCGGCATAATCGGCGAATGCGGCGGCGAGATCGGCCTCGCTCGCGCCGCGCGGACGGGCGCCGTCGGCGAGCAGCCGCCACGCCTCGCCGAAGCGCCGCGCCTCGATCAGCGCATAATCGGTCTGGGCGACGTTGGCGGCGCCCTGCGCGCTGGTCGGCGCGAACGGGGCCTCGGCGATGGGGGTGCGGTCGTCGGGAAGGCCGCCGGGGCTGCCGGGCGCCGGCGGCGCGAGCGGCTGCGGCGCGCTGCATCCCCCGATCAGCGCTGCGGCGGCGAGGCAGGCGGACAAGCGCATGCGCGGCGAACGAAGCGCCCGCGGCACCGTTCCGGACGCGGCGGCATCCGGCGCCCGGCGGCGGCCTCGGCCGGGCCGGCGCATCGGGCCGGCGCGACTTCCGCCGCTGACCCCCTGCCTGCCCTGGCCTCGATCCGGACGAACGATAAGCGGCCGCATCGCCTCGGCGCTCCGCACGAAGCCGCTACGCCTCCGCGGTCTCCTCCTCGTCCGGCTCCATCCCCGGCCGGCAGCGCGGCTTGGGCTGGGGCATCAGGAAGTAGAGCAGGATCAGGCTCGCGAGGGCGACCCCGGCCCTCGGCGCGACCAGCGCGAGCGCGACGGCGGCGAGGTGGAGCGCGATCGCGAAGACCGCGTCGGTGAAGCCCTCGAAGCGCTTCAGCCCGCGCTCGGCGCCCCAGGTGTCGACCATGCTGGCCTCCCATATTGTCGGCCAAACCCTCCAGCCGTGCGCGAGTTGTCGGCAATCTCCGTCACGCGAATCGAGCCCGGGCCGCGCCCGCTTCTGCCGTCGCCTCAGCGCATCAGCCCGGCGGCGCGCAGCGCCTTCTCGATCGCCGCCTGAGGGCCCTGCGCCGGCTCTGCGCGGGCCGCGGCGCGGGGCCGGACCGCCGGTCTCGCTTCCGCCCGCGGCTTCGCCGCCTCGCCTGCACCCTCCGGCGCGATGCCGAAGAAGGCCGCGATCCGCGCCGTCGAGCTCAGGCCGACATCGAGCATGTGCGCGCCCGCCGCGCCGACCGCGTCGCCGCCCGGATCGAGCGGGACGCCGTGGGCCATGCCGGCGATCGCATAATGTTCGATCAGCGCCTCGCCGCCCGGCCCGGTCCACACCCGCCTGGGATGGCCCTCCACCTCGTCGACCCGGTCCGGCTGCGGCGCGAGGCCGTGGAGGCCCGCCCATTGCAGCACGATCGCGTCGGCGTTGGACGGCGCCACGACCGGGTCGGCGCTGCCCTGCCAGACCTGGACCCGCGGCCAGCGTCCCTTGTGCGGGCTCGCGCGGCGGACGCGGCGGGCGAGCTCCTTGGCGTCGCTCTGCGCCCGCCCGCCCATGCAGTCGAACGCCTCGGCCACGCCGTCGGCGCAGCCATAAGCGACTCCGGCGAGGATCGCGCCGGCCGCGAACAGCTCGGGATAGGTGGCGAGCATGACCGAGGCCATCGCCCCGCCCGCGCTGAGCCCGGTGACGAAGATCCGCGCCGGATCGATATCGTGCGCCTCGCGCATCGCTTTGACCATGGCGGCGATCGAGGCCGCCTCGCCCATGCCGCGCTGGCTGTCGTTGCCGGAGAACCAGTTGAAGCAGAGCATCGGATTGTTCGCCCGCTGCTGCTCCGGGAAGAGCAGGGCAAAGCCGTGGCGGTCGGCGAGCGTCGACCAGCCCGAGCCGTGGTCGTACACGGCCGCGTCCTGGGTGCAGCCGTGGAGCACGACCACCAGCGGCGCGGACCCCTTCAGCCCCTCCGGCACGTAGCAGCGCCCGCGAAGCTGCCCCGGATTGTCGCGCACCCCCTCGAGCTCGGACAGCCGGTCGGCGACGGCGCCCTGCGGAGCGAAGCCGCTCTGGCCGCGGCGGGGACGGCGGATGCGGAGGCGAGGCACGATCGCGGGCATTCGGGGAACTCCTGCCGCCGGGAAACGAGGCGGCGCGTCCCGGCACAACCGTGCGCCGGGCCTTTTGTTGCACTGCAACATAAGAAGCGGGCGCGGGGATGTAAGGAGGCTGGCGCCGTTGGATCCCCTACCCGTCCGCCGCAGTGGCATTCGCCACATCCCGCCGCTGCGGCCTCGCTTATCCCCGCGCTGCCGCCGCCCGCCTGCGCCGGCGGCCGCCACGCCCGCTCCGCGCGCGAAAGGGGAGATGCCATGTCGGACGCATCGAAGATTCCAGCGCTCATCAGATGATCGCCGACAATCAGCGCTCCGCCGACGCCAGCCACAGCCGCTTCGCCAGCGGCAAGGGCGGGAAGACGCCGACCGAATATTTCCTCCGCGCCGTCTGACGGGGACGGCGGGCAGTCGGCCAGGGACAGTCACTCGCTGACTGTCCCCCTCTTCTTCGGCCCGGGGACGGTCACGAGTGACTGTCCCTCCCCCGCGCCCTGCCGGCGTGACAGGCGCGGCTCGCCCGCTTAGTCTGCACGCATGCGCAGCGCCCTCCGCCTCACCGCTCTCGGCCTCAGCCTCCTCCCCCTCCTCTCCGCGGCGCCGGCGGCCGCCTGCTCGGTCATCGAGGGCTATCGGGTACCGACCAATCTGGAGCTCGCCGAGCGCGCCGACCTGATCCTGCTCGGCACGGCCGAGAGCGCGACGCCCGGCGGGGACGAGGACCCGCTCGGCGAGGTGGTCGTCCGCCCGGTCGCGCTG
>JAXDPC010000243.1:0-15335 GCA_034668525.1 Sphingomonadales bacterium | reverse complement strand
AAACCGCCGCGCGGGGCGAAGCCGCGCGCCCGCTCCGGATCGAACATGGTCCGGAACGAGAGCATCAGTGAAACCGCGCTGAGGGGGAGCCGGGGGTCGTGGCTCGGCGAGCGCGCCGCCCAGCGGCCGAGCACCTGGAAGATCGGCTCGGCCTCATAGCCCCAGGGGGTGAGCTCGTAGACCTGCGCCGCGGCCGGCGGCGGCAGCTTGCGGCGCAGCACGATCCCGGCGGCCTCCAGCCCCTCGAGGCGCTGGGTGAGGACGTTGGAGCTGATCCCGGCGAGGTCCGCCTTGAGGTCCGAGAAGCGCTTGGGGCCGAGCATCAGCTCGCGCATGACCAGCAGCGCCCAGCGCTCGCCGACCAGGTCGAGCGCGTGCGCCGCGCCGCAGGCGTCGTTGTAACGCCTTGAGCCCGCTTGTTTTGTTACTTTTTCTAACGACACAGTTGCTTTTTATAACTATGGGCGGCAAGAAGGTCAAACACCGATTCGAATGGGAGCGAGACGATGGCCAGAATGATCTTCGTGAACCTGCCGGTGACCGAACTCGACCGGTCGATCGCTTTCTACCGTGCGATAGGCGCAGAACAGAACATGCAGTTCAGCGACGAGACCGCGGCGATGATGTCGTTCACGCCGGAGATCAACGTCATGGTCCTGACCCATGACAAATATCGCCAGTTCACGTCCAAGCCGATCGCGGACGCCCATGCGGCGAGCGAGGTTTTGCTCTGCCTCTCGGCGGACGGACGCGAGGCGGTCGACGGGATGGTCGCGAGCGCCGCCGGTGCCGGCGGTGTCGCGGATCCCGGGCCTGTCCAGGAGCATGGATTCATGTACGGCCGCAGCTTCGAGGATCCGGACGGTCACCATTGGGAAGTGATGTGGATGGACCTCGAGGCCGCGCAGCAGGCGATGGCTCCGGCCGCCGCCTGATCCGCGCGACATTCGAAGGAGAGAGAGATGCCCTATGTCGAAGGCTTCGTGGTCGCGGTGCCGACCGCCAGAAAGGACGAATATCTCCGTCACGCGGCGGGGGCCGAGCCGCTGTTCCGCGAGTTCGGCGTGACCCGGATGGTCGAGGCCTGGGGCGACGACGTCCCCGACGGCAAGGTCACCGATTTCAAGGGCGCGGTCCAGGCGAAGCCGGACGAGACGGTCGTCTTCTCCTGGTTCGAATATCCTTCGAAAGAAGCGCGCGACGCGGCCAACGCGAAGATGATGGCCGACCCGCGGATGGAGGAGATGGGCGCCTCGATGCCGTTCGACGGCCGGCGCATGATCATGTCGGGCTTCGCCTCGATCGTCGAGCAGGGGGCGGGCGGCTCCATGGGCTATGTCGCCGGCTTCGTGGCTCCGGTGCACGAGAGCAAGACGGAGGCCTATCGCGCCATGGCGGCCAAATCGGCGCCGATCTTCGAGGAGCATGGCGCGACCCGGGTCGTCGAGGCGCTCGGCGACGACCTCATGGAGGGCAAGGTCACCGATTTCTTCCGCGCGGTGAAGGCCGAGCCCGGTGAGAACGTCGTCTTCTCCTGGATCGAATGGCCTTCGAAGGAGGCGCGCGTCGCCGGCTGGGAGAAAGTGATGGCCGACGAGCGGATGAAGCCGGACGGCGAGATGCCGTTCGACGGCAAGCGCATGTTCTGGGCCGGCTTCACTCCGATTCTCGACACCGCCCGAGGCGAGTGAAGGCTATGGCCGGCTTCATCTGGTACGAGCTGATGACCTCGGACGCGGAGGCCGCCAAGGCTTTCTACCGCGCCGTCGTCGGCTGGGAGACGCAGGATCTCGGCGGGCCGCACGCCGGCTACGCCATCCTCAACGCCGCCGGCCGCGGCGTCGGCGGGCTGATGACGCTCCCCGCCGAGGCGTGCGAGAAGGGGGCGGAGCCCGGCTGGGTCGGCTATGTGGGAGTCGAGGACGCCGACGCCGCGACCCGGGCGGCGGAGCGCGCCGGCGGCCGCGTCCTCCGCGCGCCGGCGGACATTCCCGAGGTCGGCCGCTTCTCGGTCCTCGCCGATCCGGGCGGCGCGGTGTTCATGGTCCTGGTGCCGAGCCCGCGTGATGCCATCCCGCCAAGCCCGCCGCGAATGACTCGCGGGCATGTCGGGTGGCACGAATTGTACGCAGCAGACGGCGAAGCTTCCTTTCGCTTTTATTCGGAGCTGTTCGGCTGGACCGAATCCTCGGTCATGGAAATGGGCGCGATGGGCACCTACCGCCTCTGGTCGGCGGACGGCGGCGAGGCGGTCGGCGGCATGATGACCAAACCCCCGCAGGCGCCGCGCCCGCTCTGGCTCTTCTATTTCGTGGTCGACGGCGTCGATGCCGCCGCGGCGCGCATCGCCGAGAATGGCGGCACCGTTCGGATGGGGCCGATGGAGGTCCCGGACGGAAGCTGGGTGGTGCAGGGAATCGACCCGCAGGGCGCGGCGTTCGCGCTCGTCTCCGGACGCCGCTGAAGGAGAGTTGCGATGCAGAAGATCACGCCCTGCCTCTGGTTCGACGGCAATGCCGAGGATGCCGCGAACTTCTACGTGACGCTGCTTCCGGACAGCCGCGTCGACAAGGTCACGCGTTCGCCCGCTGACTATCCCGCCGGCTCGCAAGGAGACGTGCTGACGGTCGAGTTCACGCTCGCCGGCCAGAGCTTCGTCGGCCTCAACGGCGGCCCGGAATTCCGGTTCAACGAAGCCGTCTCCTTCATGATCGATTGCGAGGATCAGGCGGAGGTCGACCGCTTGTGGAAGGCGCTGACCGCCCACGGCGGGAAGCCGGTCCAGTGCGGCTGGCTGACGGACCGCTTCGGCCTCTCCTGGCAGATCGTGCCGAGGCAGCTCAACGAGTTCCTCGCCTCTCCCGATCGCGAGGCCGCAGCCCGCGCCATGCAGGCGATGATGGGAATGGTGAAGCTCGACATCGCGAAGCTGCGGCGCGCCTTCGAGGGCGTCGACCTCTAGCCGCTGTCACAAAAGCGTCACGACAGTCTACTAGATCGGTAGACATGAGCAGCGACTCGTCCGGCGTCGGCAATCGGGGAGACCTCTGGACGCTCGTCGAGCAGATGCGCATCGAGGATCCGGGCGCCAGTCGCACCTTCGAGCAGGCCCTGGCCGACGAGACCGGCTGGTCGGAGGAGCGGGCCCGCGCCGTCAGCCGCGAATATCGCCGCTTCCTCTATCTCGCCGCCGTCTCCGGGGCCGAGGTCACGCCCTCGGTTCCGGTCGACAAGGCATGGCACGTCCACCTCTGCTACACCCGGCATTATTGGGACGTGCTCTGCCGCCGGATCCTCGGCCGGCCCCTCCACCATCGCCCGAGCGCCGGCGGCGCCGCCGAGGCCGGCCGGCACCGTGCCCAATATGCGGCGACGCTGGCGCTCTACTTCGCCACCTTCGGCGAATTGCCGCCCGAATCCGTCTGGCCGCGGATGATGGGCGCGCCCGACGCCGGCGGTCCTGCCGCGGCCAGGCAGTTCCGTAACGAGACACGCTGCGGCGGCGGCGCCGCATGCGGCTCGCCAGGGTCCGGCGCGAACGGCGCGGACGGCTGCGCCGACGGCGGCGCCGGCTGCGGAGGCGGCGGGTGCGGCGGCGGCTGCGGGGGCAGCTAGCTCAGCCGCGATAGGCCGGGTCGAGCGCCAGGTTGAGCCGATGGGCGAGGCGGACGCCGGCCATCGCGATCCGCTGGCGGATGATCGGGTAGGCGCGGTCCATATAGGCCGCATCTATCGGAACGGTGCGCTTCGGCTGGCCCTCGGCAAAGACGGGCTGGGCGGCCGAATAGCGGCAGGCCGGCTGGACCATCACGCAATAGCCGACGTCGGCGCGCAGCGTCACCGCATAGGATTCCGCCGACCATTGCCACGGCACCGACGACAGCCACAGCGCGCGATCGGTGTCGCTGACCGAAGCGCTCCAGGTCGCCGCCGTCGCCGCCACCGCCTCGACCGAGGGGCCGGCGCCGAGCTGCGAGCGATTCTGGAGGATGCAGGTGTCCCAGGCGGAATGAAGATTGCTCGTGCAAAGCCCGGAGGCGTTGGTGTCGTTGCCCCCGCGATCGTCTTCGAACGAGCTGTGCAGCGGCTGGTGGATGTCGCCCAGCCAGTGGCCGAGATAGACCAGGGCGGCCGCCCGGTCGGCATCGCTCGCGCCCGGCCTCCGCAGGATTGCGATCTCGCCGGGAATGGCGGTGACGATGCATTGCGTGGCGGCCCCGCAGCCCGAGCTCGGCGTCACCGCCAGCAGCGTGCGCGGATAATTGGCGAAGTGCAGCGGGCTGCGCCGGGCGAGCGGCGGCGGCGCGCCGTCCGCCGGATGGTCGGGATAGGTGCAGGCCCAGCCATATTGGAGGTTGCGCGCATTGGCGCCGCGGATCGTCGCATTCGCCTGGAGCAGCCTCGCCACCTCGGCGCTCGCGGCCGGCGTCAGGTTGCGAAGCGCGATCTCGCAGACCAGGCGGTGGCCGGTGTCGCCCCAGGCGGCGGCCGGCGCGCTCCATCCCCAAAGCATCAGCACGGCGAGAAGCGGCGGCAGGCGGCGAAGCAGCTTGATCATGGCGAGTCCCCCTCGCCGCAAGCCTGCGCCTCATGCCGCCGCCGCTGGATTCGAGACGTATCCGAAACGGACTGAGCGGCTTGCCGTTTGGTCCGAATCGGACCGAAGTCCGGCGGGGCGGTTCAGCCGGTGGTGCGCCCCACATTGCACAGCGAGCGCGGCTGGGTTCCGCGGAACGGCCAGACGGTCGTCGCTTCGCGAATCCCGGCGGTGCCGGGGAACAGGTCGATCCCCGCGACGCGCTCGATCGCCGCAATCGTCGTCACGTGCGCTTGCAGGTAGCGCAGCGCCGCCGGTCCGTCGGGGTTGGCGGTATCATGCGGCATCATGATGCTGAGCGTCTCGACCGGACCGCTGGCGCGGCGCAACGCGATCACCTTGTAGAAATGCGACGGGATGGCGACACGCGACGTGCCGTTGCGCGCGGCCATGCGCTGTGCGGCCGAGTCCGGATCGCGCCTGCTGTTCGCGTCACGGTCGAACACGCTGCCGCTGAAGACGAAGACGGTCCCGTTCTCCGCCGCCCACAGGCGGGTTATCCCCTCCAGGATCTGCCAGATGCCGCGATTGAACTGGCAGGTCTGCGGCGCCATGTTCGACATGATGAAGGAATTGTGGCCTGCGACTGCGGACGTCGACTGGTTGGCGAACGGCGCCATGTGGCCCTGGTCGTAAATCGGTTCGTCATAGTCCGACGGCGCCGACGCGTCGGCCGCGGGAAGCCGCGGATCGCGCCGGAAGCAATCCTCGCGCTGGACCGCGCCGAGCCGGGCCGAGTCGACGCGTTCGGCCGTCCACAGCGGCACCCGCAGGTCGGAATCGTAGCGGATGACATAGTCGCGCTGGACGAGCAGTCGCTCGTTCGTCGTCGGGCTGCCCGCCGTGGGCACGCCCCAGGGCAGATGCGTCGCGATCGACGCCGCTTGATCCGCCGTGCTCAGGGTGAGCTGGGCGTCGGCGACGGCACGCTCGGCGGCGGTGCAGTTGGCGGCGGCGGCCGGCGACCATCCGAGAGCCGAAAGGCCCAGAAGCAGCGCAGCCGCGGCGGTGCGGAGCAGAATGCGGTTCGACATGGCGAGTCCCCCTCCCGGAGAAGCTGCGCCCAAGGCTGCGAGGGAAGAATCCGAACCGCGTCCGAAACGGAGGGAAGGGGCGTCTATCTGGTCCGGAATGGGGGGAACCGGTCCCGCCCGAGGCGGCCGCGGCCGAGCCGCTTCCCTTCCGCGGCTCTTTTGTGCTTTAGGGCCGCAATTCTCAGTCCGCAGGATCCGCGCCGAAGCGATGAACATCCACGAATATCAGGCCAAGGAGCTGCTCGCGAAGTTCGGCGTGCCGGTCCCCGCCGGCTCCGCCGCGATGAGCGTCGAGGAAGCGGTCGCCGCGGCGGAAAGGCTCCCCGGGCCGCTCTACGTCGTCAAGGCGCAAATCCACGCCGGCGGCCGCGGCAAGGGCAGGTTCAAGGAGCTCGGCCCCGATGCCAAGGGCGGCGTTCGGCTGGCGAAGACGGCCGATGAAGTACGGGCGGCCGCCTCGGAGATGCTCGGCAACACGCTGGTGACGATCCAGACCGGGCCGGAGGGCAAGCAGGTCAGCCGCCTGTACCTTACAGACGGAGTCGACATCGCGAAGGAATTCTACCTCGCTCTGCTCGTCGATCGCGCCACCGGCCGGATCGCGATGGTCGTCTCGACCGAGGGCGGCATGAATATTGAGGATGTCGCCCACGACACGCCCGAGAAGATCCACACCATCGCGATCGATCCGGCCACCGGCTTCATGCCGCATCACGGCCGCGCGGTCGCTCATGCGCTGGGGCTGGAGGGCGATCTCGCCAGGCAGGCGCAGAAGGTCGCGCTGCAGCTCTACGAAGCATTCCTCGGCACCGATGCTTCGCAGATCGAGATCAATCCGCTGGCGGTGACCGACGAAGCCAATGGTTCGGGGGCGCGGCTGTTGGTGCTCGACGCCAAGGTCGGCTTCGATTCCAACGCGATGTTCCGCCACCCGGAGCTCGCCGCGCTTCGCGACGAGAGCGAGGAGGACCCGATCGAGCTCGAAGCGTCCCGGCACGACCTCGCCTACATCAAGCTCGACGGCGATATCGGCTGCATGGTGAACGGCGCCGGCCTCGCCATGGCGACGATGGACATCATCAAGCTGAACGGCGCCTTCCCGGCCAACTTCCTCGACGTCGGCGGCGGCGCCTCCAAGGAGAAGGTGACGGCGGCGTTCAAGATCATCCTCTCGGACCCGGCGGTGAAGGGAATCCTGGTCAACATCTTCGGCGGCATCATGCGCTGCGACATCATCGCCGACGGCATCATCGCCGCCGCGCGCGAGGTCGATCTCAAGGTCCCGCTCGTGGTCCGGCTCGAGGGGACCAATGTCGAGGAGGGCAAGGCGATCCTCGCCCAGTCCAACCTCGCCATCGTCCCCGCCGACGATCTCGGCGACGCGGCGAGGAAGATCGTCGCAGCGGTGAAGGAGGCGGCGTGATCCTTCGAGACGCCGCTTCGCCAGGCTCAGCGGCTCCTCGGGATGAGCGAAGGCTGGAATTCAACCGCTCATCCTGAGTAGGGACTGAGCTTGGCGAAGGCCCGTATCGAAGGGCCTTGGCACGAGAGAGGGTGAAGGAATGAAGCTCCTAGTCCCCGTGAAGCGGGTGATCGATTTCAACGTCAAGCCGCGGGTCAGGGCGGACGGCACGGGGGTCGATCTCGCCAACGTCAAGATGAGCATGAACCCGTTCGACGAGATCGCCGTCGAAGAGGCGATCCAATTGAAGGAGAAGGGCGCCGCGACCGAGATCGTCGCCGTCTCGATCGGCCCGGCCAAGGCGCAGGAGACTTTGCGCACCGCGCTCGCCATGGGCGCCGACCGCGCCATCCTCGTCCAGACCGACGCCGAGGTCGAGCCGCTCGCCGTCGCCAAGATCCTGGCGAAGATCGTGGCTGAGGAGCAGCCCGGCATGGTCGTGCTCGGCAAGCAGGCGATCGACGACGATTCGAACCAGACCGGCCAGATGCTCGCCGCCTTGCTCGGCTGGGGCCAGGGCACCTTCGCCTCGAAGGTCGAGGTCTCCGGAGACGCGGTCGACGTCACCCGCGAGGTCGATGGCGGGCTGGAGACGGTGCGGCTGAAGCTGCCCGCCGTGGTCACCACCGATCTCCGTCTCAACGAGCCGCGCTACGCCTCCCTGCCCAACATCATGAAGGCCAAGTCGAAGCCGCTCGCGATGAAGACGCCCGAGGATTACGGAATCGACGTCGCGCCGCGGCTGACGACGCTCAGGGTGGTCGAGCCGCCGAAGCGGACGGCGGGGGTCAAGGTCGGATCGGTCGACGAGCTGATCGACAAATTGCGCGAGACGGGAGTGGTCGGATGAAGGCGCTGGTTCTGGTCGAGCATGAAGAAGGGCGGCTCAAGGACGCGACGCTGAGCGCGGTGACGGCCGCCTCGCGGCTCGGCGAGGTCCACCTGCTCGTCGCGGGGTCCGATGTCGGCGGCGTGGCCGAGGCCGCGGCCAAGATCGCCGGCGTCGGCAAGGTTCACGTGGCCGACGATCCTTCGCTGGCCAATCAGCTCGCCGAGAATGTCGCGCCGGTCGTCGCCGCCTTGATGGACCATCACGACGCCTTTCTCGCGCCCTCCACGACGACCGGCAAGAACGTCGCCCCGCGCGTCGCCGCCTTGCTCGACGTCATGCAGATCTCGGACATCCTCTCGGTCGAGGGCGAGGACATTTTCACCCGTCCGATCTATGCCGGCAATGCGATCGCCACCGTCCGCTCGTCCGACGCCAGGAAGGTGATCACCGTGCGCGGCACCGCCTTCGACAAGGCGCCGCGCGAGGGGGGATCCGGCACGATCGAAGCTGTCGGCGGCGCCGGCGACCAGGGGCTGTCGAGCTTCGTCGGGCAGGAGGTCGCGCACAGCGAGCGGCCCGAGCTGACCAGCGCCAACATCATCGTCTCGGGCGGACGCGCCCTGGGTTCGTCGGAGCAGTTCCATTCGCTGATCGACCCGCTCGCCGACAAGCTCGGCGCCGCCGTCGGCGCCTCGCGCGCCGCGGTCGATGCCGGCTATGCGCCCAACGACTATCAGGTCGGCCAGACCGGCAAGATCGTCGCTCCCGGAATCTACATCGCGATCGGCATATCGGGCGCGATCCAGCACCTCGCCGGGATGAAGGATTCCAAGGTCATCGTCGCCATCAACAAGGACGAGGACGCGCCGATCTTCCAGGTCGCCGACATCGGCCTGGTCGGCGACCTGTTCAAGATCGTCCCGGAGCTGACCGAGAAGCTCTAGCCGCAGCGGCGGTTAGCGTCGTCTTAACCATCCTCGCTCTACCGAATGCGGCGAACGGGGGGGAAGGCGATGAAGCATGAGCGGATCGTGGCCGAGGACGCCAGGACGACGAACTTGCAGAAGCTGGAGCATGGTCTCGAATGCGTGCTGTTCGGAAGCCGCTGGCTGATGGCGCCCTTCTATTTGCTGATGGTCGGCGCCCTCGGCATGCTGCTCGTCAAGTTCTCGCAGGAAAGCTGGCACATCGTCACGCATACGCTGATCATGTCGGAGTCGCAGGCCGTGCTCGCGGTGCTGTCGCTGATCGACATCGCGTTGACCGGCAATCTCCTGCTGATGGTCCTGTTCGCCGGCTATGAGAATTTCGTGTCGAAGATGGATATCGGCGATCACGCGGATCGCCCCGACTGGATGGGGAAGGTCGACTTCGCCGGCTTGAAGCTCAAGCTGATCGCCTCGATCGTCGCGATCTCGGGCATCAACCTGCTCAAGCATTTCATGGCGCTCGAGCCGGCGGGCATGACCAGCGGCAAGGAGCATCAATTGTTCTGGATGGTGATCATCCACCTCGTCTTCATCTCGTCGGGCGTGATGCTCGCCTTCATGGACAAGATCGTCGCTACGACGGGCGGCCGCCACTAGGTCCCGCCGCCTCCCCGGCTGACGGCCCGCCAGCCGCGGCAAGGCTGGCGTCGGCGCGGCGGCTGCGCGAGGATCAAAGATTGAACGACGCGCCCGCCGATCCGCGGCCCGATCCGCCGCCGCGCAAGATCATCCATGTCGACATGGACGCCTTCTATGCGTCGGTCGAGCAGCGCGACGATCCGGAGCTGAGGGGCAGGCCGCTCGCGGTCGGGGGCGGCGTGCGCGGCGTCGTCGCGGCGGCCTCCTACGAGGCGCGCAGGTTCGGGGTCCGTTCGGCGATGCCCTCGGTCACGGCGAAAAGGCGCTGTCCCGAGCTGATCTTCGTCAAGCCGCGCTTCGACGCCTATCGCGCCGTCTCGAACCAGATTCGCGCCATCTTCGCCGATTACACGCCGCACGTCGAGCCGCTCTCGCTCGACGAGGCCTATCTCGACGTCACCCTCGACCTCAAGGGCATCGGCGTCGCCACCCGCATCGCCGAGGAGATCCGCGCCCGCATCCGCGCCGAGACCGGGCTCACCGCCTCGGCCGGAGTCTCCTACAACAAGTTCCTCGCCAAGCTCGCCTCGGACCAGAACAAGCCCGACGGCCTCTGCGTCGTCCCGCCCGCCAGAGGCGAGGCGTTCGTGGCGCCGCTGCCGGTCAAGCGCTTCCACGGCATCGGCCCCAAGACCGCCGAGCGGATGGCGCGGCTCGGCATCGAGACCGGCGCCGACCTCAAGGCCCAGAGCCGCGCCTTCCTCGAGCATCATTTCGGGAGCTCGGCCGACTATTATTGGAACCTCGCCCGCGGCATCTGCCACCGCGAGGTCAGGGCCGACCGCCCCTACAAGTCGGTCAGCGCCGAGGACACCTTCCTGGAGGATCTGAGCGACGGCGACCGGCTGCTCGCCGAGCTCGAGCGCATCGGCCGCCACGTCTGGGCCCGGATCGAGGCGAAGGGCCTCGCCGGCCGCACCGTGAACCTCAAGGTCAAATATGCGGACTTCCAGATCGTCACCCGCGCCCGCAGCCTCGGGCGCGAGGTGAGCGGCGTCGAGGAGTTCGTCGAGACCGGCCGGGCCCTGCTGCGGTCCGTCTTCCCGCCGCCCAAGGCGATCCGCCTGCTCGGCCTCGGCCTCTCCAACCTGCGCGAGGGCGGAGAGGAGGCGAGGCCGGCGGCGGTTGAGCTCCAGCTGCCGCTCCCCGCCTGCTAGGCCCCGCGGACGTCCGCCGACGGCTTCTGCGAAGGCGCATACCCGCGCCCGATGGTCATTCCGGCAGCGGCGGCTGCGCCGCGGCGCCGGTGGCCCCGTCGCAGCCCGTTGCCGTTTCCGCACCGAGCGCCGCCTCCCGCTCCGCGCGCGTCCAGCGCCGGTTGCGCGGCCGCGCGCTTATCGGACAGGTCGGCTGCTGGCCCTTCAGCTGCAAGATGTAATTGTTGTGGTCGTGCTGGGCGCCGATCTGCTCGTACCAGCTCAGCCCATCGCAGAACACGCCCTCCAGCGGCCGGGCGCCGCGGGGCTGGCAATAGGTCGCACCATATTCTCCCAGCAGCCACAGGAAGCCGTCGATCGTGCCGTCGACCACCCACGGCGTCGACACGCCTTGGGCGTCGTAGATCGTCTTGATGCTGTCGAGCTGCGCCCAGCCCCGCGGAACGGCGTCGAGATCGGTGTAGTAGCGCGGCGCGTAGAGGAACGTCCGCCCGAGATAGTCCGCATAGGCCTGGTTGCCGGCGGTGGGCGCGGCGAAGGTCGCCGGCACCGTCCGCACCGGCTTGCCGGCGGCGATCAGCGAGGTCAGCAGCCACGGCGCCATTACCGTGGTGATGCAGCCGCCGAGGCTGTGGCCGGTGACGACGAGGACCGGATTGCTGTTGCTGTCGGGCCCCAGCTGCCGGGCGAGGAAGCCGGCGACGGTCTCACCGTTCGAACTCAGGCCGACCACAGTCGTCAGCGCGTCGAGCACGCCTTCCGAGACGAGGATGCCCGGGTCCGAGAGCCAGGGCGGCACGTCCTGGCGCCAGCCGGCGAGGTCCTCGAACGCCTCCTTGAAGTCTCCCCAGACATCGTCGGTGACGTCGGTGCCGCGAAGGACGACGACGAAGGCGGTCGGCGCCCCGCCCGGCACATTGTGGTAGGCGGCGACATAGACCAGATTGGCCTCATGCTCGTCGAGCACCGGGCCCCAGACGCAGGACCATTGGCCCTGCAGGCTCCAGGTCTGGACGTTGCCGCGCGCGGCGACGGCGTCCGGGATGCCGCTGACGTCGACATCGTAGGAAATCCCGCAGAGCTGGACGTAGGACAGGCAGAAAATATCGGAGGCGCCGGTCGGAGCGGCGCACATCGCGTCCCTGATTTCGTCCGATCCGTCCGCCGTCGTCTGGGATTCGTCCATGCCCGCTCTCCCCCGAGTCGAGCCGGCATTCTACGCCTGCGTCCGCCGCCCAGCCAGGACTTGCGGGAAGCGTGACGAATCCTTGCGCCGATCTCCGGCTGCTCCGGCGCGGCTCAGCGCAGCGCCACCGAAAGGATCATCAGCCCGCCGACGACCAGCGACGCGAAGCCCGCCAGCAGGACCGCCCCCGCCGCCGCGTCCTTGGCGAACATGATCTCGTCGTGCCGGTCCGGATGGAGCCGGTCGATCACATATTCGATCGCCGCATTGACCATCTCGAGCAGCAGCACCAGGGCGACCGACAGCGCGACCAGGGCCGCCCAGATCCAGCCCGGCCGCAGCGCCGCCGTCACCGCCGCCGCGACCGCTGCAAGGCCGCATTGGGTCCGGAAGCTCGCCTCGCGCCGCCAGACGATCCGGATCCCCGCCAGCGCGAAGCCGAGCCGCTCGCGAAAGGGGCGGTTCTTCATGGCCCTCAGCCTAGCGCGCGGGCCGGCCATGTCCATGCGCCGGGTTGCGCGTCGCCACCGCGACCGTTATAGTAGACTAACACACCTGATGAGGTAGTCATGAGACCGATCCTTGCGGCCGCGGCGGCCGCGGCTTTGTTCCTCGCCGGCCCCGCCGCGGCCCAGGCGCCCGCGTTCAGCCCGGCGCCGTGGCTCGCCGACCTCGCCGAGGCGCGGACCGCGCTGACCACACGCTACGCCAATCTCGAATGGCTGCTGACCGAGCGCGAGCTCGATCTCGCGGCTTTGTTCGGCCGCGCCGAAGCGGCGCTGCGCGGCGCGCGCAGCGAGGCCGAGGCGATGGCGATCTTCAACCGCCTGGTCGAGCGCATCGGCGACGGCCATGTCACCCTGTCCTGGCCGCGCCCGCCGGTCCCCGCCGTTTCCGCCCCGGACATTGCCGTGCGCCCGCCCGCGCATACGGCGGAGAGCTTCTGCCGGGCGAAGCGCTATTCGCCGCCCTCGAACGCCGCCGGCCTCGCTCCGGCTCTGTTCGGCGACACCAGTCTCTCGGAGGGCGACCTCCTTCCCACCCACGTCGTGGAGTCGGGCGGCGCGCGCCTCGGCTTCCTTCGCATCCCGGTCTTCGATCCGCATGCCAGCCACGATCTTTGCGTCGAGGCGGTCCGCGCGCTCGACATCCCGCTCGATCGCCCCTGCGACGAGGAATGCGACGGCCGCCTGCTGACCGAGGCCTACCGGCGCCTCGGCCTTGCCATGGAGGATCGGCTGGCGCGGCTCCGCGCCGCGGGCGCGCAGGTCCTGGTCGTCGATCTCACCGGCAATGGCGGCGGCTCGGAATGGGCCGAGGCCGCGGCGCGGATGCTGAGCCGGCGCCCGCTGCGCTCGGCGCGCCTCGGCTTCGTCCGCGGCGAGCATTGGGAGCGGCAGTGGCGCGAGACCGAAGCGCGGCTGCGGGCGGCGGCGGAAAACGCCGCTCCCGCCGACCGTACCCGCCTGCTCGCCTGGGCCGCCGAGGCGGAGGCGGCGGAGGCCGAGGCCCGGCGCCGTTGCCCGCCGAGGGGCGATCCCGCCTGCCCCTGGCTCGGCCGTGCCGGCTTCGCCACCGGCCTGGTCGGCGAGGCGCCCGCCGGCGCGTTCGAAGGCCGCGACTGGGCGGTCCACGTCTTCACCCCCGCTCAGCACACATACCGGGACGGCGCCTGGGACGGCCCGGTGATCGTCCTCGTCGACCAGGAGACGGCGTCGGCCGCCGAGGAGTTCGCCGCCATCCTCCAGGACCATCGCGCCGCCCTGATCCTCGGCGCGCGCACCGCCGGCCTCGGCTGCGGTCACACCTGGGGCGGCACGCCCACCCGCCTGCCGAACAGCGGCGCCACGCTGACCGTCCCGGATTGCGCCCGCTTCCGCGCCGACGGCTCCAACGAGGTGCGCGGCGTGATCCCCGACCAGCTCCTCGGCTGGCGCGCCAACGACGGCCGGCTTTTCCGCGCCCGCATGCTGGAGCAGGCGCTGCCCGAAGCTCTGGCCCGCGCGCGGGAACTGACCCGGCGGGCCGCGCCCGCCGGCGCGCGCCCCGACGCGGTGCCTAGGCCGCGATTCTGACCAGCTGGTCGGTGATCGCGTGGAATCGCTCGAAACTGTCGTGCTGGAAAGGATCGGCGAGGATCGCGCGCCGCTGCCGCCGCAATTCGTCCGCGCTCTCGGTCGGCATCGGCCCCTCGCCATGATGGCTGAGCATCTCGCGCGCGTAGCGCCGGGCGGCCTCGGGCTTGCCCGGATCCTCGGCGTAAGCGGCGAGCGCGGCGCGTCCCTCCGGCGTGGCGGTCGCCCAGATGCAGTGCAGCAGATAGAAGATGTGCATGTCGTCGCGCGCCGTCTGCACGCGCGCGATGAGGTCACCCACGAAGCGGGCCTCGTCCATCGGGAAGAGCGTGAAGACCATCGCCTCCAGCCTCGTATAGGTGAAGACGTGCGGGAAGGGCTGGACGATGATCTCGGTGTCGCGCGGCAGCTCGAGGAAGCGCAGCGCCGCGGCGCGCGTGTCGAAGCCGTTGTTCGCGTACCAGACGATCGCGGCGAGATAGCCCGCCGGATCGACCCTGCCGAGGTCGGCGCGTGCGGTCGCGGCGAGGGCGAGCGCACGGTCCTCGCGCAGCTCGGACGCGCTGCGCAGCAGCTCCGCGCCGTCGAAATAGAAAAAGGCGGGATTGCCGTCGCGGGCGAGCTCGGCGCGAAGGAGCGGCAAATAGGTGGGCCGGTCGGCCTTGACCCGCTCCCAGAAAGCGTCGAGCTCGGCTGCGATGCCCTCCCTGCCGCCGCGCGCCTGCATCGCCTGCTCGTCGACCGCGTAGAGGCGGGCGATCTCCGCGCGAAATGCGGCGGCGCCGCCGGTCGGGGCTTGTGGGGAGGCGGGCGCCGCGGGCGCCCCGTCGGCCGGCTGCGCCATCGCCGGCCCTGCCAGCAAAGCGGCGAGGCAGGCGGCCGCGCGCGAGAATCCGGTCATCGTTTCCCCCTCAGAGCCTTTCCACCTCGCGGGCGCGGATCACGATCTCGTCCTGGCGGAAGCGCGCCTCCAGCCCGGCACGATAGCCCCTCCACCAGCTGCGGTCGATCCAGTCGGCCATCACCTCGAAGATGACGATCTCGTCGCGCGCTACCCCGCTCTCCTTCTCCCAGACCCCTTCGGCCGGGCCGCGGGTGAAGGCGGTGAGGCCGCCGAAATGCGCGAGCAGCTCCTCGCGCACCGCCCCGAACAGCGCCGGCGGGAAGCGGCGGCCCTCATTGTCGAACAGGGGCAGCAATATCTCGATCAAATGCATCGCCTTGCGAACGTGGGCGCTTCCGCGCGGCTTCGCAACGGCCTATGCCGGGTCCGTCCCCGGGGGACCCTGTGCACAGGGTTGAGAGGCGGCTCGGTAGCCGCGACCCGTCGAACCTGATCCGGCTGACACCGGCGTAGGGAGGGA
>JAXDPC010000242.1:0-3114 GCA_034668525.1 Sphingomonadales bacterium | reverse complement strand
CTTTGCGTTGAGGGCCATTTATGTTCCTCTGGCGTTTGCCGGGACAGCCTATCTGGCTGTCACCATTTTCGGGGGGACGGTCTGTCGACTGTCCCCGAACTCTGCTGGGGGACAGCCAGACAGGCTGTCCCCGAATCAGACGCGGCGGCGCTTGGACGGACGAACGCCGTTGTGCGGGATCGGCGTCACGTCGCGGATCGAGGTGATCGTGAAGCCGACCGCCTGCAGCGCGCGCAGCGCCGACTCGCGGCCCGAGCCCGGACCCTTGACCTCGACCTCGAGCGTGCGGACGCCGTGCTCGGCGGCCTTCTTGCCGGCGTCCTCGGCGGCGACCTGGGCGGCGTAGGGAGTCGACTTTCGCGACCCCTTGAAGCCCATCATCCCGGCCGACGACCAGGCGATGGCATTGCCCTGCGCATCGGTGATCGTGATCATCGTGTTGTTGAAGCTGGCGTTCACGTGAGCCACGCCGGCCGTGATGTTCTTGCGCTCGCGTCTGCGGAGGCGCTGCGGTGCCTGTGCCATATCGTCCGGTCCTTATTTCTTCTTGCCGGCGATCGGCTTGGCCTTGCCCTTGCGGGTGCGGGCATTGGTGTGGGTGCGCTGCCCGCGGACCGGGAGGCCCTTGCGGTGGCGCAAGCCCCGGTACGAAGCGAGGTCCATCAGCCGCTTGATGTTCATCGCCACCTCGCGGCGAAGGTCGCCCTCGACCATGTGCTGCTGGTCGATCGTCTCGCGGATCTGGAGCACCTCCTGGTCGGTGAGGTCCTGGACCCGGCGCTCGGGCGCGATGCCGAGCTTCTCGGCGATCTGCCTGGCCTTGGTGCGGCCGATGCCGTGAATGTAGGTAAGCGCGATCTCGACGCGCTTGTTGGCCGGGATGTTGACCCCCGCAATACGTGCCATAAAAGAATTTCTCCTGCTCCACAGGGCGGGATGGCCGCCGCCCCATCTCAGCGCTGATGATCAGGTCGCCCTGTCCCTCGGACAGGGCTGCGGACGTCCGGCGGACACCGCACCTGCTCATCCCGAAAACAGGCAAAACCGGCAGGCGCACAGGTGCGCCGCCGGAGACCGGTTATCGGGATGGACGCGATGTAAGCGGCGGGGCGTGCGGTGTCAACTGCCCCGTCGCGAGTGACGCCCGGCCGCGCCGCCGCCGGGCCGCCACGCTTTCTCCCACAGCCCGGCTGTGTTAATATAGACGCGCCGGTGCGCAGCAATTTCGTCATGGCGCGGCCAAGCCGGATCTAACAAAAGAGGCGGAAGATGATTCCTTCTGAGCTTGTGGACCAGTTCAGCCGCGGAAAAGGAGCTCTTTTTGTCGGCGCGGGACTTTCGATGGCAGGAGGGCTTCCGAGCTGGGGGGATATTATTGAACCTCTTAGAGACGAGATAGACGGTTGTCCGTCAGACGCGTCCTATACCGACGTTGCCCAGTACTTCGAAGTTCTTCGCGGGCGAGGCAGGCTGGTCGATCGCGTTCTTGGCCGCCTCCGCGAGGCCGGCGAGCCCACACCTCTTCACGACGCCTTGCTGTCCCTGCAGCCATCAATCATATTCACAACGAACTACGACCGCCTTATCGAGGACGCGGCTCGTGGCAAAAACATCAAGCCCCAGACGATTGCCCGAAACGAGCATGCGCGATCCAGTACGGCGAAGCTGCAGGTGGTCAAAGTTCACGGCGACATCGACGATCCGTCAACGATCGTCATCACCACGAAAGATTATCTGAACTTCTATCACACGAGGAAAGCGATCGCGGACCGGCTGAAGGTAGAGCTTCAGTACCAAACGCCTCTGTTCATCGGCTACAGCTTTCGAGACTGGAACCTGGCGTCGATCCTCGCGCAAATCGAGCATGAGGCGGGTGACCTCCAGCCGAGCATGTACTGCCTGCAGTTCAAGCCTACGCGTCTCGTGACCGCGGTCCTGAAGGACCAGGGTCTCGACGTCATCCCGCTCGAGTCCGAGCCGGGTACGCCCGAGGCCACGGCGGAGCTCCTGCAATGGCTGAACGATTTTTCCGCGCGCGTCGCTGCGGCTCGCGACGATGCCTCCACTCCCGTGGCGGGAGCTCCCCACAACCTGCGCCCGCGGCGCATGTTGCACGGCCGCGAGGGGGACCTCGAGGGGACGTTCAGGGGGCTGCGCTCGCGTTACCCGCTGATTGCGATCCAGGGCTTCCCGGGAGTGGGCAAGACCAGTCTCGCGCTGGAGGTCGGACATTGCTCGGTCGCCACCGAAGGGTGCGTGGTCGCCGAGACGCCCTTGTTCAAGTTCGTCGTCTGGATCTCGGCCGAAGAGGAAACGGATCAAAAGCTGAAGCTCACGGATATGCTGAAGGCCATCGCGGCGACGACCGGTCTGCGCGGAGGCGCGCGCCTGGCCGCGAGCGACTACGGACGGCTGCGGAGCGAGGTGGAGAGCCTCCTTGCGTCGACGCCCGTGCTGATCATCGTCGACCAGCACGAGACGATCGAGGATCCGGAATTGGACGAGTGGCTCGAAAATATCGCGAGCCCAAGCAAGGTTCTCATCACGACGACATCGACCGCACCGCGGGTGAAGGCGTGGCCCGTTTACCTGGAGGGGCTTCCGCCAGAGGATTGCCGCGCCCTCATGAAACGTCACGCCTTCGATATCGGCCTTAGACCAGCTCCCGACAGGCGCGTGCTCGATCAGGTCGCCGACGCGGCGGCGCGCAACCCGCAGGCGATGAAACTGGCGCTCGGGCTGATTCGCGACGGGCGCAAACCGGGTGACGTGGTCGACAGCCTGAGAGCAACGGGAGCCGATGTTTTCCAGGAATTGCTCGAGGCCTCGTGGAGCCATCTTTCCGAACCGGCGAAGCGCATTCTCTGCGCGACGCCGCTGTTCCAAGGCATTCCGTCGATCCGGCCCGACGCCCTGGCGGCGGCGAGCGGCGTCGGTGCCGACGAGGCACGCTTCAACGCCGCGATCGACCAGTGCGTGCGCCTCGGCCTTCTCGAGCACGAAGCGGACGAGAGCGGCGAGCTGCGATACAAGGTGCACTCGATCACGCGCAGCTTCGCCAGCGCGGAGTTGCAGCGCAACCCCGATTTCGAGGGGGCCGCCGCTGGAGGCCTG
>JAXDPC010000241.1:0-16289 GCA_034668525.1 Sphingomonadales bacterium | reverse complement strand
TCGGGATTCGGCGTTCATGGATTCCGGCTTTCGCCGGAATGACGGAGATGGACCTTCCCTTGCCTTCCGCGGCCCCCTCGGCTAGAGGCGCCCCTCCCCCGTTCATGGTCATCCCTGGAGGCGTGAGCGCGGGCGTTTGTACGAAACCCAGCTATTGGAGACATGCACATGAGCGATCAGCTTACGCTGTCGGCCGAGACGCGCGAACGGGCGGGCAAGGGAGCCTCCCGTGCCATGCGTCGCGAAGGCCGCGTCCCCGCCGTCGTCTACGGCAACAAGGAAGAGCCCCTCGCCATCCATCTCGAGGAGAAGGCGCTGATCAAGGCGATGTCCAACGGGCATTTCATGAACTCGGTGGTGATGATCGATCATCCCGGCGGACAGGCGCGGACCCTTCCCAAGGACGTCCAGTTCCACCCGGTCAGCGACCGGCCGCTGCATGTCGATTTCCTGCGCATCTCCGAGCATTCGAAGGTGACGGTCAATGTCCCCATCCGCTTCACCGGCGAGGACCAGTCGCGCGGCATCAAGCGCGGCGGCGTGCTCAACGCGGTCCGCCACGAGCTCGAACTGGTCTGCGACGCCGCCGAGATCCCCGACGAGATCGAGGTCAGCCTCGCCGGCATGGACATCGGCGATTCGCTGCACATCTCCGCGGTGACCCTGCCCGGCGGCGTGGAATCGGCGATCACCGACCGCGACTTCACCATCGCGACCATCGTCCCGTCGTCCGGCGCGGTGATGGAAGCGCAGGATGCCGCTGCCGACGCCGCGGCCGAAGCCGAGGCGGAAGCGGCCGCCGACGAGGTGCCCGCGACCGACGCCGCCCCCGGCGACGAAGCCGAGGACAGCCCCGCGCAGTCCGGCGACTGATGGCCTTCTGGCGCTGGCTCGGCAGCTTCTTCGGCCCGCGTGCCGTGGAGGTGCCGGGCCAGCCGCTGGACGCTCCGGAAGCAGCGGACGGCCACTGGGAGGGTTTCGAGCCCGTGCAGATCTGGGTCGGCCTCGGCAATCCGGGCGCGCAATATGCGATGCACCGGCACAATGTCGGCTTCATGGCGGTGGACGCGATCGCCGAAGTGCATCGCTTCGAGCCGCCGAAGAAGGCCTTCCACGGCTGGGCCCAGCAGGGGCGGATCGGCGGCGAGCGCATCCTGCTGCTCAAGCCCGCCACCTTCATGAACGACAGCGGCCGCGCCGCGCGGGCCGCGATGGACTTCTTCAAGCTCGAGCCGGGCGCCGTCACCGCCTTCCACGACGAGCTCGACCTCGCGCCGTTCAAGGTCAAGGTGAAGGTCGGCGGCGGCACCGCCGGACATAACGGCCTGCGCTCGACCGAAGCGCATATCGGCAACGAATTCCGCCGCGTCCGCATCGGCATCGGCCATCCCGGCCACAAGGACAAAGTGACCCCGCACGTCCTCGGCAATTACGCCAAGGCCGAGCAGGACCGGCTCGCCGACCTGCTCGGCGCGATCGCCGCCGAGGCCGAATGGCTCGCGCAGGGCGATGACGCCCGCTTCATGAACGAAGTCGCGCTCCGACTGCAGGACTGAAAATTCCTCCCCACGCGCAGCGTGGGGAGGGGGTGGAGGGGTAAAGGGCGCAGGCTTCCGCCGTCTGGCGCGCGATCCTCCGGGGGCGGAGCCTGTTACCCCTCCACCAGGTTTCACCTGGTCCCCCTCCCCATGTTGCACATGGGGAGGAACTCTCGCGCCGGCGGGGCGGGGCTGCTAACATCGCCTCGATGAACGCGCTGCTCGCACTTGCCGCCGCCGCGCTCGCGGCCTTGCCACAACCGGGTATCGAGCACCGCTGCGGGTGGCTCGACAATCCGACGCCGGCGAACTGGTGGCTAACCGACCGCGACGACGAGTGGCTGATCGGCGCGCAGGGCGGCAACCAGGCGCGGGGAATGGACGAGATGCCGGACATGACGACGCGCGGCTGGGTCGAGACCAACGGCCATTACGGCCATGGCTGCACCTGCATGGACGTTGCGGTCGACCGCGCGAGCCGGCGGGTCGCCCGCATCGTGCGGGCGACACCGCTGCCGCTCCGCCAGTGCCGCGCCGACCGCCGCCTGCTGCGGCGGTGAAGAGCAGTCGGCGATGAATCCACCCGTCCTCGTCCTCGCCTTGCTTAGCGGGCTGCTTTCCTTGCCAAGTTGCACTGCGACCCGGCCTCAGGCGGCGACGGTGCCAATCGTCCCGCATCAAACCCAGAACCTGCACGCTTCGATGCCTGAGATGACGTTCCTGATCGGACGATGGCGCGGCCCGCGCCCGGACGGCCGGGAGCTGTTTCTCGAGTTTCTCGTAGAGCGCCAGGACTCCATCCTGGTGCGCATGTCGGCGTCCGGCTTCGACGGATCGCCGCCGATGCTTCGCATAGAGGAGGAGGCCGGAGCGACTGTTCTTACGGACCTAATCAACCCGCCGGATCATGATGGACCGTTCAGGTGGTACCTCAGGCGCGTCCAAAGCAATCGGCTGCTATTCGGTGGCATTACGTGGATTGAGTGGCAGAGGAGAGACGCGGAGACGCTGGTGCAGACCGACTTTCACCGCGAGGGAGAGCGGTACCGCAGCGAGGTCACAGTTCTACGTCGGCTGGGCCCGTCATGAGGGCGCCCGCCCGGACGCTTCGCTCCCTTTTCACGACACGCTTCTATGAAGGTGATCTCGGCGATCCTGCGCTCGTCGCCGAGTTGGAGGGGGCCTGCCGCGCCCTCGCCGCCGAGGACGAGGCCGGCCGGCGCTGGTCTCGAGAGCACAATTATCGCGGCTACACCTCCTACGCCTCGCTGAACGACCTGCCGCGGCGCGATCCGCGCTTCGCCGAGCTGGTCCGCCTCCTCGACCGCCATGTCTCGGCTTTCGCAAGGGACTGCGCGATGGACCTTGGGGGGCGCCGGCTGAAGCTCGACAGCCTGTGGGTGAACGTCCTCGAGCCCGGCGGCACGCACACCGGCCATATCCACCCGCACAGCATCGTCTCGGGCACCGTCTACGTCGCGGTCCCGCCCGGCGCCGGCGCGCTGAAGCTGGAGGACCCGCGCCTGCCGATGATGATGGCGGCGCCGCAGCGGCGGGAGGACGCGCCGGAGGAGCTCAGGACCTTCGTCTATGCCGAGCCGGCGCCCGGCAAGGTCTTCCTGTGGGAGAGCTGGTTGCGTCACGAGGTCGTTCCCGGCACAGGCTCCACGCGCTCCGGGGGCGAACGGATCAGCATCAGCTTCAACTACGCTTAATCGGCTCACCGCCACGCCTGTAGCGCTTAGAAACCTTGTCTCGACAAACCGCGATTGACCTATTTCCAAATCCAACTATCAGCCCGTGGTCGTCCTTTGCGTACTCTGCGATCTCATCTAAGCGGGATTTATGAAGCCGCTTTGCATCCGATATTTCATAAAAATCGTTCCAGCGGTACACCATAAGTGGTTGGTCGTGCTCAGAAAAATGGGTGGCTATGTCCTCTGCAATCTCGTCGCTCGGCCGGATCATGTTTCTCTCCTAAGCTCTCAATAAGAGCAAAATAAGCCAAAAATAGAAGACTAGCAAGGAAAAAATAAGTGGGTTTTCGTTGCGGGATCGTGGGGCTGCCGAACGTCGGCAAGTCGACCTTGTTCAATGCGCTGACCGAGACGGCGGCGGCGCAGGCGGCCAATTATCCCTTCTGCACGATCGAGCCCAATGTCGGCCGCGTCGCCGTGCCCGACCCGCGGCTCGACGAGATCGCGCGCATCGCCAGGTCCGCGCAGAAGATCGAGACCCAGCTCGAGTTCGTCGACATCGCGGGGCTGGTGCGCGGCGCGTCCAGGGGCGAGGGGCTCGGCAACCAGTTCCTCGGCAACATCCGGGAGGTCGACGCGATCGTCCACGTGCTGCGCTGCTTCGAGGGCGGCGACGTCACCCATGTGGAGGGGCGGGTCGACCCGATCGCCGACGCCGAGACGGTCGAGACCGAGCTGATGCTCGCCGACCTCGACAGCCTCGAGAAGCGCGTCCCGGCGCTCGTCAAGAAGGCGCAGCAGGGCGACAAGGAGGCCAAGGTGCAGGCCTCGGTGCTCGGCCAGGCCCTGGAGCTGTTGCGCGCGTCCAAGCCGGCGCGGCTCACCGAGCCGAAGGACGCGGAGGAGAAGCTCGCGCTCGACCGCGCCCAATTGCTCACCGCCAAGCCGGTCCTCTACGTCTGCAACGTCGACGAGGGCGACGCCGCCGCCGGCAACGCCCACAGCGCGCGGGTGCTCGCGCGGGCCGCGGCGGAAGGCGCCGGCGCCGTCATCGTCTCGGCGGCGATCGAGGCCGAGATCGTCACCATGGCGCCGGAGGACCGCGGCGAGTTCCTCCACGATCTGGGGCTCGAGGAAGCCGGCCTCAGCCGAGTCATCCGCGCCGGCTACGACCTCCTCCATCTGATCATCTTCTTCACCGCCGGGCCCAAGGAGGCGCGCGCCTGGACGGTCGAGAAAGGCGCCAAAGCGCCGCAGGCCGCCGGCGCCATCCACTCCGACTTCGAGCGCGGCTTCATCCGCGCCGAGACCATCGCCTACGACGACTTCGTCCGCTGCGGCGGCGAGGCCGGCGCCAAGGAGGCCGGGAAGATGCGCTCGGAAGGCAAGGATTACGAGGTCCAGGACGGCGACGTGATGCTGTTCCGCTTCAACGTCTGAGTCGATGAAGCCGCTCTGGACCTGCCCCGCCTGCGGACGCAGCTTCGCCAACGCGAACCAGAGCCATGCCTGCGGGCGGCATGGCCTGGAGCCGCATTTCGAAGGGAAGCCGGCGGACATCCGCGCCTTGTTCGGCGCGTTCGTCGCGCGGCTGGAGGCGATCGGGCCGTTCGAGATGCTGCCGCAGAAGACGCGGATCGCCTTCCATGTCCGGATGAGCTTCGCCCAGCTGACGCCGAGGCGACGCTGGATCGACGGCCATCTCGTCCTCGCGGCGCCGACGCCGCGGCCGTTCGTGCGCAGGATCGAGACGATCTCGGCGCGCAACCACGTCCATTTCTTCCGGCTGGAGCGCGAGGCGGACCTGTCGCCGGGCTTCCTGGAACTGCTGCGGGCCGCCTATCAGGTGGGCGAGCAGCGCCATTTGCGGTCATTCGGGGCTTGATCGAGCCTTCGTCTCCCCCGAGAGAGCGGCGGGAGCGGGCGAGGAGAGCGCGGGTGCAGTATTTCGAGGATCTGGTCGTCGGCGAGGAGAGCTATTTCGGCTCCTACGAGGTCACCCGCGCGGAGGTGATCGAATTCGCCCGCAAATACGACCCCCAGCCCTTCCACCTCTCCGACGAGGAGGCGGCCAAGACCCATTTCGGCCGGCTCGCGGCGAGCGGATGGCATACTTGCGCCATGACGATGGCGGTGATCGCCCGCCGCGTCGTCGACGTCGAGCAGGCCGGGCTCGGCTCGCCGGGGGTGGACGAGCTCAGGTGGCTGAAGCCGGTCTATCCGGGCGACACGCTGCACGTCCATTCGAAGATCGTCGAGACGCGGCCGTCACGCTCGAAGCCGGAGATCGGCTCGTTCCGCTCCGAATGCATCGTGAAGAACCAGCACGGCGAGCCGGTGCTGCGCTTCACCTCGATCGTGCTGATCCGCCGGCGCCCGAACTGACGCCGGCAGGCGTCATTGCGAGGAGCGAAGCGACGCGGCAATCCAGTGGGCCTCGGAGGCCGCTCTGGATTGCTTCGCTTCGCTCGCAATGACGCCGCTTCGGACCTCAGTTGATCGAGATCACGCCGTCGACCGCGCGCCATTCGGCGGGGCGGATGAGGTGGGCGTGGGCGATCCGGATCGAGTGGAGCGTCGCCTCGATCTCGCGCCGCCAATGGTCGAGGAAGCGGTGCAGCACCGGGAATTGCGGCGCGACGTCATATTGCTGCCAGACGAACTGCTGGAGCAAAACGGGATGGTCCGGCATGTAATAGCTGACCTCCGCCGTCAGCAGGCCGTAGCCCTGCAGCTGGACGAGGAAATCGCGGTCGCTCATGCCCTTACGCCTCCTGCTGCGCTGTTCCCGCTCCTAAAAATCCCGGGCTTCGAATCTCGTTCCGGCCAAGTATCTAAACATACTTATGGTTACCGCCAGTTTAACGGAGCTGGAAGACGGCGCGCGCGGCCTCGACCTCGGCGCGGATGAAGCGCAGCACCGCCTTGATCCGGGCGAGCTCGGCGAGGTCCTGGTGGACGATCAGCCAGAGCGAGCGGGTCAGCCGCACCTCGTCGGGCAGCACGCGGACCAGGCCCGGCTCCTCGGCGGCGAGGAAGGCGGGGAGGACGCACAGGCCCGCGCCGGCGAGCGTGGCGCGGAGCTGGGCGACCAGGTTCGAGCTCTCCAGCGAGGTTGAGCCGCCCGGCGCGACGTGCTGCAGAAAATCGAGCTCGGGGAAGTGGAGCAGGTCGCCGATATAGCTGACGAAGCGGTGGCGCTCGAGGTCGTCCGCCGAGCGGACCGGCGGGTGCGCCTCCAGATAGGAGGGCGCGGCATAGAGGGCGAGATCGTAGTCGATCAGCCTGGCGGCGGTGAGGCGGCCCGCGGGCGGGCGGCTGACCGCGATCACCACGTCGGCGTCGCGCTTCGACAGGCTGAACACGGCCGAGGCGGCGACGAGCTGGACGTTGAGATCGGGATAGAGCGCCTTGAGGCCGGCGATCCGCGGGGCGAGGAAATAGGAGCCGAATCCCTCCGGCGAGCCGATCCGCACGACGCCACGGACCGAGGCGGCGGTGCCGCCGACCGCGTCCGCGGCGCCGATCGACAGGCGCTCCATCTCCTCGGCGATCGGCAGCAGCCGGCCGCCCTGCTCAGTGAGCGTGTAGCCGGACGGGCTGCGGTCGAAGAGCTTCGCCTTCAGCGCATGCTCGAGCGCGCCGAGGCGTCGCGACAATGTGCTGTGGTCGAGCCCGAGGCGCACGGCCGCCGCGGTGAGGCGGCCGCTGCGGGCGACGCCGAGGAAGCTCTTGAGGTCGTTCCAGTCGAACTCCGCCACGCTTCGAGCTCCCATATGCGAATATCCGCACAGCCGTATCGGCAACTTGCCGATGGATGTCGCCCGCTCCTTATGAGAGAGAAGCTTACCCCGTTCAATCGAAAGAGCCCGCGATGTTCGACTCCCGCTCCAGCGCGACCGAGATGCTGATCGATGCCGCTGCGGCGCTGCCGCATGCGGATTTCCGCACGCCGGCCGAGCCGGAAGCCGGATGGGCCGCGCGGAACCCCGACCGGGCGATGCTCTTTCTGTTCGTCAGCCCCCGCGACTGCGGCGCCCTCGACGAGCTGATGGCGCTCTGAACAGTCCGTCATTCCCGCGAAAGCGGGAATCCAGAGAGACTGTTCATGCGGCACGACGCGTGTAGAGGCTGCACTGGATCCCCGCTGTCGCGGGGATGACGTCAGGATCGCACATGACCGACAGCCGCGTCTTCAAGCTTCCCGAGAACCTCCCCTCCCCCGCCGACCTCGCCGAAGCCTGGTCGAAGGTGATCGCCGGCGCGCTCAACCTCGCCGCGACCAGCGCCCAGCGCGCGGCCGATCCCCACGTCCCCCATGCCTACGATCCCGCCGCCTCGGCGCAGGCGTTCGGCGCCTTCGCGGCGCACCTCTGGTCGAATCCGGCCGAGCTCTACCGCGCCCAGCAGAAGGCCGCCGCCGACTGGATGCGGCTCTGGGGCCATGCCGGCGCCCGCGCCGCCGGCGCCGAGCCCGAGCCGCTCGCGGCGCCCGCGCGCGGCGACCGCCGCTTCAGCGACCCGGCGTGGAGCGAGGAGCCGTTGTTCGACTATCTCAAGCAGGCCTATCTGCTCACCGCCGAGCGAGCGGTCGACATGGTGGACAAGGCCGAGGGGCTCGACGAAGCGACCCGCACCAAGGTGGGCTTCTTCACCCGCCAGTATCTCGACGCGATCTCGCCCGCCAATTTCGCATTCTCCAATCCCGAGGCGATCCGCCGCGCGATCGACACCGGCTCGATCAGCCTGCTCTCGGGCCTCGCCAACATGCTCGCCGACGCCGCCGAGGCGCCCGGCATCGTCCGGCGCCGCACCGGCGACGCGTTCGAGCTCGGCGTCGACATCGCCGCGACGCCCGGTTCGGTGGTCTACCAGAACGCGCTGATGCAGCTCATCCAGTACGCGCCCGCGACCGACGAGGCGTGGAGGAAGCCGGTCCTCTACGTGCCGCCGCTGGTGAACAAATATTATCTGCTCGACCTGCAGCCGAAATCGAGCCTGATCCGCTGGCTGGTGGAGCAGGGCCACACCGTCTTCGTCATCTCCTGGGTCAATCCCGGATCCGAGCTGGCCAACATGGACATGGCCGACTACATCAAGCTCGGCCCCGTCGCCGCGCTCGATGCGATCGAGCAGGCCACCGGCGAGCGCGCCGCCGACATGTTCGGCTTCTGCATGGGCGGAACCTTGGTCGGCATGACGCTCGCCTATCTCGCCGGGAAGGGCGAAAGCGATCGCGTCGCCAGCGCGACGACGATCGGATCCCTGTTCGATTTCCGCAATCTCGGCCAGTGGTCGACCTTCACCGAGCCCGAGCAGTTGCGCGCGATGGAGCGGCACCTCATCCACAAGGGCTTCATGGCCGCGCAGGACCTCCAGGCCCTGTTCTCGGCGGTGCGCGCCAACGACCTCATCTGGTCGTCGGTGGTGAACCATTATCTGATGGACAAGGAGGCGCCGCCTTCCGACATCCTCTACTGGTTCGCCGACGGCGCCCACATCCCGCGCGCCTTCCTCCTGAGCTATGCCCAGCAGATGCTGCGCGACAACAAGCTGAAGGAGCCGGGCGGAGTGGTGCTCGACGGGGTCCCGCTCGATCTCAGCGCGGTGAAGACGCCCTTGCTCGCGATCAGCCTCAAGGACGACCATGTCTCGGCCTGGCAGGCGACCTATGACGGCGCGCGGCTGTTCGGCGGCGAGGTCGGGTTCCTGCTCGGCGGCAGCGGCCACAATGCCGGCGTGATCAACCCGCCCAGCGCCAACAAGCACGGCTACTGGACCAACGACGCGCTGCCCGACACGGCGGAAGCCTGGTTCGAGGGCGCGACGCGCAGCGAAGGCAGCTGGTGGCCGCACTGGCAGGGCTGGCTCAGCGAAGGCGGCGAGGCCGAGAAGGTCCCCGCCCGCGTCCCGGGCGACGGCGCGCTCGAGGCGATCGAGCCGGCGCCCGGAAGCTACGTGCGCAATCGCGGTTAGCCAAGCCGCCGGGGCGAGGCTAAGAAGCGGCATGAGCAAGTCCGCGACAGAGGTGATGCAGGATGTCCTGTTCGCCGCCACGATCGATGCGATCATGGCGCTGAAGGCGGCGTCGAAGGGGCTGCCGAACACATTGCTGCGCGACCTCAACGCGATCCACGCCAACACCACTTATGCCGACCTTCCGCCCGAGCTGCAGGCGGCGATCGCGGCCAGCGTCCGCGCCGCCTTCGCCAAGCTGCTCCGCGAAGGCTATTCGATCGCGCCCGCCGGCGGCCAGCCGCCGCGTCCGCCGCGTCCGCAGGGCGAGCTCGTCCGGCGCGGCGGCAACCGCCCCGACCGGCCCGGCGGCCCGCGCGGCCCGCGCCCGCCCCGCCGTGAAGGAGACGGCCCGAGAGGGCGGCCGGGGGGGCCGAAGCGGCCGCGCTGAGGGGGACGACGATATGAAGCGCCTGCACGTCCATGTCGCGGTCGAGGATCTCGACCGCTCGGTCGGCTTCTATTCGACGCTGTTCGGCGCCGCGCCGACCGTGATCAAGGGCGACTACGCGAAATGGATGCTCGACGATCCGCGGGTGAATTTCGCCATCTCGAGCGGGCGGCACGGCGGCACCGGCATCGAGCATCTCGGCATACAAACGGACAATCCCGAGGAGCTCGCCGATGTCTACGGGCGCCTCGCGAGCGCCGGCCGGCCGCTGCTCGAAGAGGGCGAAACGGTCTGCTGCTACGCCAGGTCCGAGAAGAGCTGGATCGCCGATCCCGACGGCGTCGTCTGGGAGGCTTTCCACACGACCGGCGAAGCGACCGTCTATGGCGCGGGTCCCGCGCTGGAGAAGCTGGCTGGGGCGCCGGCAGACACGATCCAGTGCTGCGCGCCGGCGACTTGAACGAGCTCGGCGCAAGCCCCCTCCCCCTTGAGGGGGGAGGGTTGGGGTGGGGGTGGACTCCGGGACCCGCGTTCGACTTGCCGACTCACCACCCGTGACCACCGCCACCCCCACCCTACCCTCCCCCCTCGAGGGGGAGGGGTTCGGAGCCCTGCCCCGCCGCCTCGCCGCGGAGAGGCGGCGCATCTGCCTTCGATCCCCCTCCAGGCGACGCTGACCCCTCCCGGCGATTGTGCTAACCGGTAACCGGGGGGCACCGATCATGATCAAAGTCTTCTTCGCGGCGGCCGCCGCCTTGCTTGCCGCAACGGCCGCGCCGGCGCAGCGCGTCCCGGTCGAATATCCCATCCCCTGGGCGCCGCCGGGCGAGGCGGGGCGGCCGCCGCCCTGCGGCCATCACGGCGATGGCTGCCTCGATCCGGCGGCCCAGTCCGGATCGACCCACGAGATCGTCTACGATGTGCGGCGCGGCGAATTCTGGATCAGCGGGCAGAATTGGGACTCGCTCGCCAGGGTGCGTCCGGACGGGACGATGCGGCTGCAGCTCACGCCCGCGCGCAGCGGCCCGCACGGCCTCGACTTCGATCGCAACGGCCACCTCTGGGTGACGCTCGAATTCCTCGGCCGAATCCGCGAGATAAATCCCGATACCGGAGCGACGCTGCGCGAACATGACGTGCGGCTCCACTGCCGCGGCTGCGCCCAGCCGCTCAACACCCGCCCGCACGGTCTCGCTTTGGGTCCGGACGGGAACATCTGGTTCACCGGCAAGGCCACCGGCACGATCGGCCGCCTCTCGCCGGGCGGACGGGTGGCGCATTTCCAGCTGCCGACGATCGGTTCGGTGCCGATCTACATCCGCGCCGGGCCGGACGGGAACATGTGGGTCACCGAACTGCTCGGCAACGCCGTCGCCCGGGTGACCCCGGCCGGCGTGGTCACCGAGTTCCGCATCCCGACGCCGAACAGCCGCCCGATCGCGATCGTGCCCGGTCCCGATGGCGCGATGTGGTTCACCGAGGAAGCGGGGAGCAAGGTCGGCCGGATCGACCGCGACGGCAACATGGTCGAATTTCCCGTGCCGCGCCCGCAGCCCAACGCGATCCTCGCCGGCCTCGCCTTCGACGGCGACGGCAACCTGTGGGTCCAGCAATATGCCGACCTCAACAACCCGCTGCCGGGGCCGCAGCCGCGCGATCACCTGATCCGGATCGACGCGGCCGCGCTCGCCGCCGGACCCGACGCGCTGACGCCGTCGAGCTTCGCCTTCCACCCGGTGCCGACGCGGCAAACGGTGATGCACCGGATCATCTTCGCCGACGGCGCCTTGTGGTTCACCGAGATGCACGCCGACCGCGTCGGCCTGCTCAGCCTCCGCCGCTGAGGCGCGGGCTCAGGCGCCGCAGCGCCAGCTGCCTTCGAGGCGGAGGACGCCGTTCTGCTCGGCGCGGCGGTCGGTGAGGACGATGCGGGCGGGCCAGGTGGTGGTCTCGCCGACCGTCACTCCCGACTCGGTGAGGCGGCCGACGCTGATCGAGAAGCGCTCGTTGACGAAATAGCCGCCGGTCGGACCCATCGGCCCGCTCGCGGCGAGATGGACGGGAGAGCCGTTGACCTTGGCGAAGGCGTCTCCGGCGACGGCGACGAACAGCAGCCGGCCGCCTTCCGAAAAGTCGCAGCCGGCGCCGCGCTGCAGTTCGCGCTCGACGTCGTCGCGGCGGATCTCGATCAGCGCCGGCAGCGCCGGGCCGCGATCGGGCGTCGGAGTCTCCTCGGCGATATTCTCGATCGCGTCCGCCATCTGCTGGTTGGTGAGCTGGGGCGCGTCCGGGCCGCACCCGGCAAGAAGGGCGAGCGCGGCGACGCCAGGGAGGACGAGCGCGCGCATCAATAGCCCATCAAAGCGAGCACTTCGCGGCGGCTGCGCTCGTCGCTGCGGAAGACGCCCATCATCCGGCTCGTGGTCATCATCACGCCGGGCGTGCCGACCCCGCGCGCGGTCATGCAGGCGTGACTCGCCTCGATCACGACGGCGACGCCGAGCGGCTGGAGATGCTCGCAGATGCAGTCCGCGACCTGGGCGGTGAGCCGCTCCTGGACCTGGAGGCGGCGGGCGAAGCCGTGGAGGACGCGGGCGAGCTTGGAGATGCCGACGACGCGGTCCCCCGGGAGATAGGCGATCGAGGCCTTGCCGATGATCGGCGCGAGATGATGCTCGCAATGCGACTGGAAGGGGATGTCCTTCAAGAGCACGATCTCGTCATAGCCGCCCACCTCCTCGAAGGTGCGGCTGAGATGGTAGGCCGGATCCTCCTCGTAGCCGCGCGCATATTCCCGCCAGGCGCGGGCGACCCTCTTGGGCGTATCGAGCAGGCCCTCGCGGTCGGGATCGTCGCCGGCCCAGCGGATGAGGGTGCGCACCGCCTCCTCCACCTCCGCGGGCACCGCGATCCTGGGCGCCGCGCGGACGAGGTCTCCGTCCTCGGGTTCGGAAGGGCTGCCGGTCATCAGCTGCCGCGTGACACTCCTGCCGGAATTTTGCAATCCGTGCGGGCGATGGCGGCCGATCCGAGACGCAACCGAATCCTGGCGCCGGCGGGGGCGGCCGCGTTGCTGGCGGCGGCGCTGGCGGCGCTGATGGCGGTGCGCGCCGGCGACGAGGCCTCCTGCCGGGCCTTCTCCGGTCCACGGACCGAGGTCTGGCTGGTGCTCGGCCAGTCGAACGCCGCCAGCCATGCGCAGGCGCGGACCCGGGCGGGGCCGGCGGTGGCGGCGTTCGACGGGCGACGCTGCGTCGCGGCGCGGGATCCGCTTCCGGGCGGCACCGGGGCCGGCGGCTCGCTCTGGCCGGCGCTCGCCGACGCGTGGGCGCGCCGCGGCGGCGCCGGCCGCATCCTTGTCGCGATGGTGGCGCAGGAATCGACGCCGGTCGCGCGCTGGCAACCCGGCGGGCGCCTGCACCGCCGGGCGCTGCGGACGATCGAAGCATTGCGCGACCGCGGCCTTCCGGTCGACCGCATCTTCTGGATCCAGGGCGAGACCGACGCGATCCTCGGCACCGGCGAGGCGGACTATGCGCAGGGCCTTCGATCCGCGCTGGCGCCGCTCCACCGGGCGAGCGGCGCCCCGGTGTGGATCGCCCTCGCCTCGCGCTGCGGCGACGCCGTGAGTCCGGGCGTCCGCGCCGCGCAGGCGGCAGCGCCGGCGCGCCATGGCTGGGCCCGCGCCGGCCCCGATCTCGACCGGATCGGCGGTGACGGGCGCTACGAACGCTGTCATTTCGCCCGGCCCGGCCAGGCCCGGGCGGTGCGCCTCTGGCTCGACGTCCTGGCGGGCGCAACGGCGATTTAACCGCGCTCCGCTAGTGGGGACCGGTGACGCTGGAGAGCCCTTCGCCGCCGGCGAGCCGGATCGCCGATCTCGACGCGCTGCGCGGCCTCGCCGCGCTGGCGGTGGTGCTGTTCCACTACACCACCCGCTACGGCGAGCTGTACGGCCATCAGGGCACCCTCCCCTTCGCTTTTCCCTGGGGCCATTTCGGAGTCCAGCTCTTCTTCGGGATCAGCGGCTTCGTCATCTTCATGACGCTGGAGCGCACCCGCACGCTCGCCGACTTCGCGGTGTCGCGCTTCTCGCGGCTCTACCCGGCTTACTGGGCGGCGATGCTGCTGACCGGCGCCGTCGTGCTCGTCGCGGGGATGCGCGAGCTCGCGCTGTCGCCGCCGGCGTTCGCCGCCAATGCGACGATGCTGCAGAGCTTCGCGAGCCTGCCGTCCGTCGACGGCGTCTACTGGACGCTCTCGGTCGAGCTCGCTTTCTATGTCGCGATGGCAATGCTGTGGCGGCTGCGGCTGCTCGGCCGGATCGAGCCCTTGCTCCTGTTCTGGATGAGCCTGCACTGGATCTGGACCTTCGCGCCGCGCCTCGCCGGCGTCGAGCCCTCCTGGCTGCTCGGCGCCTTGCTCCTCCAGCAGCACATTCCCTTCTTCGCGATCGGCATCGCCGCCTACCGCCTCCGCGCGGGCGCCGACCGGCGCTGGCCGGCGGCGGTGATCCTTGCCGCGCTGGCGACCGTCGAGGCCTGCGACGGATTCGTCCATGTCGAGGTCGCCGCGATCGCCGCCGCGACCCTGCTCGCGGTCGCGCTGCGCGGCGTGCCGGCTCTCCGCTTCCCGCCTTTGGTCTGGCTCGGCGCGATTTCCTACAGCCTCTATCTGCTCCATCAATATATCGGCTTCGCCATGCTCGGCCGGATCGAGGCGGCGGGCGTCCCGCCCGGCCCGGCCGTCCTGGTCACGCTCGCCGTCATCATCCTGATCGCAGGCGCGGTGACGCTGGCGGTGGAGCGGCCGGCGCTGAAGGCGATCCGCCGCCGGTGGCGCGCGCGCGGCGCGCCGGCCCGCGCCCAGCCTCTGGTCGCCGCGGAATAAGCTTCAGCGCGCGGCGGTCTGCTCCGGGCCGGAGAGGCGCAGCAGGACGTCGTCGACCTGGAGCCCGCCGCGCTCGACCACCAGATTCTGGAGATTGCGCTGGAGCCGGTCGACGGTGAGCGCCGAGATCTCGCCCTGGCGCGCGAACTGGCGCCGCAAGTGGGTGGCGAGCTCGCCGGCGGTGAGCATCCGGTCGCCGTCTATGTCGGCCCCCCCGGTGAGCGCCCCGGGAAGGAAATGGGCGAGATAGCCGCCCGAGCCGAGCGTCGAGGCGACGTCGCTGGTGAGGTCCTCCTCGGAGCTGAACATCGCCATCACGCCGGGACGGCTGACCAGCTCGCGAAAGCCGCCGCTGAAGCAGCTGTCGAGCAGGATCAGGGCCGTGCGGGTGCGAACCCGCGCGAACATCGCGGCGAGCTCGCGGTCGGTGAGCGCGGCGTCGCGAAGTTCGATCGTCTCGGTGAGGCCGTCGAGTTCGCTTGCGCCCGCCGTCGCCGCGATCTGGTCGCCATGGCCGGAGAAGAAGAACAGGAAGAGGTCGTCCGGACCGGCCAAAGCGGCGATCCGCTCGAAGGCGGCGGCGACCGAAGCGCGGGTCGCCTCGGCGTTGGTCAAGGTGACGCTCGCCGGATTGAGCAGCCCGGCCTTGTTCAGCGCCTCGCCGATCCGGATCGCGTCCTGATCGGTGTCGGGCAGGTCCCTGGTGCGGCCGCCATAATCGGAGACTCCGACCAGCAAAGCGAACACGCGCGGGCCGCCGCGCACCGCCGCCTGGCGCTCGCTGCCCTGGCTCGGCGCGAGCGTCAGCCGATACTTGCCGGTGGCGCGGTCGCGATAGGAGCTGACCAGGACGACATATTCGCCGTCCTCGGCGAGCGCGGTCTCGAGCCGGCTGTCGGTGGAGGTCCGGCCGCTCTGCACGGTGTCGTCATTGTCGAGCTCGTCGCCGTCGGGGCGGCGGAGGACGAGATAGGTGTCGAAATCGGTCGAGCCCAAGGCGAGGGAGACGCGCTGGCCGCGCCGCCCGGTGAAGCGGTAGCGGTCGACGAACTTGTCGCCGATCGCCTCGTCCTGCTGCGACAGCGTGCCGGTGACGCTGCCGCCGAGGGCGATCGCCTCGGCCCGCACGGGCTCGGAAGCGGCGGCGCCGCGCGGCGGCAAAGCGGCGCTGAGCTGATAAGCCCCCATCGCGCCGGGGCGGTAGCTGGTGACCGAGACGCGGTAGGCGCCGTCCTGGGGCAGGACGAGGACGAGCCGGCTGTCGAGCGCCCCGCGCCCTTCCGGATCGTCGTCATTGGCGAGGGTGTAGCCGTCCGGCCCGCTGACCAAAAGATAGGGGTCGAAATCGGCGGAGCCGAGCCGCAGCTCGATCCGGTCGCCGCGGCGGCCCGTGAGAGTGTAGCCGTCCTCATACTTGCCGGAGCTGCGCTGCCGGTCGGCGGGGGTGAGCGCCCCGGAAATGCTGGCGCCGACCGCAAGGGGCCGGTCCTGCGCCGCCGCGGGCTGCTGCGCCGCCGCACCCTGGGCCGCCGTCAGCAGGCCCGCCGCCATGAGAAGAAAAATCCGCATCGCCGCCTCCCCGAGAGCCGCGCCATTGTCCCCGCCGGCGAAATAGCATGGCGATTGGTTCGTGAAAATGAACGAAATGGCGGAAGGTGGAGCGGCCGGGCTACAGTTCGAACCTGTTCCTCGGCAGGCGCGTTGCCACGCAGAGCCGACACAGGAGTGCTCAGGATGAAGCGCGGTCTCCTTCCCGCG
>JAXDPC010000240.1:0-14930 GCA_034668525.1 Sphingomonadales bacterium | reverse complement strand
GACGCCGAGGCTCGAAAGCGTGCCGCCGGGGCGCAGGACCCTGAGGCCGGACTGGAACGTGGCCTGGGTGCCGAGCGCTTCGATGGCGACGTCCACGCCGCGGCCGTCTGTCAGGCGCATGATCTCGGCGACGGGGTCGGCGACTGAAAAGTCCACGACATGATCCGCACCGAGCCTTTTCGCAGCGGCGATGCGCGCCGGAACCGTGTCGACGCCGATGATCTTCGTGGCGCCCATCAGCTTTGCGCCAGCCACCGCGCAAAGACCGATCGGGCCCAGCGCAAAAACCGCGACGGTGTCGCCGATCCTGACGCCTCCGCTCTCGGCGCCGGCGAAGCCCGTGGACATGATGTCGGGACACATCAGCACCTGCTCGTCGGACAGATGATCGGGTATCGGGCTGAGGTTCGCCATCGCGTCGGGCACCAGCACATATTCCGCCTGGCAGCCGTCGATCGTGTTGCCGAACCTCCACCCTCCCATCGCCTTGAAGCCGTGCGGGAGGCCCGGCCCGTCCTGCGAGTGGCATCCGCAGAGCGAGGCATAGCTGTGGCCGCTGGGCGTTATCGCGCCGGCGATGGCGCGCTGGCCCTCTTCGTAGCCGGCGACGGCCGAGCCGAGCTTCTCGATCACGCCGACCGGCTCGTGGCCGATCGTCAGGCCCGTCGCGACCGGATATTCGCCCTTGAGGATGTGGACGTCGGTGCCGCAGATCGTGGTCGTGGTGATGCGCAGCAGGGCATCGGTGGCTCCCACGTCGGGGATCGGCTTCTCGCCGAGGACGATCCGCCCAGGCTCGACGAAGATTGCGGCTTTCATATGGGAGATGATCGAGGTCCTTCGGTCGGGAGGCGGATCGGCAGGGAAAGGGTCAGGGCCGCCGCATGCGCAGGACGACCATGACGAAGAAGGCGGTGGACCAGCCGATCAGGATGATTCCGTTGATCCCCTCGATCGCCGAGACCAGCCGCCACGATTTGGCCATGGCGGCGTCGTCATAGCCGATCGCGCCGTAGGTAATCGTGGAGAAATAGACGGCGTTGCGCAGACCCTCGACCGCGCCGATCGCCTGGTAGAGGAAGGCGTAGAGCCAGATCTCGGTACCGTGCAGCGCGATCAGGCCGAGGATGACGCTGAGAGTGGTCGCAAATCCCCGCACCGACAGCGGATGCACGTGCGCGGCCGCCTCCTCGCGCTCTTCGAGCCGCAGGAAACGGGCGACGGCGTAGAGCCCGACCGCGTGGATGATCACGGTCAGGACCACCATTGCCGTCGCAACCGTCAATTCGGCGAGCATGGCTCACGCGGCGATCGGCAGGCGCGGAGAGAAGGTCGCGCGGGTGACTTCGACCCTGAGCCCACTTTGGCTTGAGACCTCCTCGATCCGCGCCTGGAGCTGCTTCGCCAGCGCGCCGATGATCGCCGTCCCCAGCCCGCTCCGCGAAGCGGCGACGGCCGGCGCGCGGCCGCAGCCATTGTCCGAAACGCTCAGCTTCCAGTCCGCTCCGTCCGTCTCGAACCCGACCAGGACGCAGGCGCCGGCGCGGGCGGTCGGGAAGGCGTATTTGATCGCGTTGATGATGAGCTCGGTGACGATCAGCCCGAGGCTGACCGCATTGCTGGTCTGCAACGTGCCATCGTCCGCGCTCACCTCGATCCGGATTCCCTGGTCGGGGCCGATCATCGAGGAGGCGAGCCCGGCGCAGAGCTTGGTCAGATAGGCGCCGATGTCGATATGGTCGATGCCGTCGGAGGCGTGGAGATGGCTCTGCACAGCGGCCACCGACATCACTCGCTGGTGCGCGTCGCGCAGCTCGTCGCGCGTCTCTTCCGACGCCACCGCACCCGCTTTGAGGAGCAGGATGCTGGCGATGATCTGGAGGCTGTTGGCGATGCGGTGCTCCATTTCTCGAAGCAGCGTCTGGTGCTGGGCGAGCAGCGCTTCCGTATGCTCGAGCAGCGCCTGCTTCTCGCGCTCGACGGCGCGGCTCTCCGTCACGTCCTTGAAGGCGAGCAGCAGGGTCGGGCTGGAGCATTCCTGGTAGCGGACCACCCGGGCGCTGAGCAGCATCGTCCGCCGGCCATTCTGGGGCGAATCCTGCTCCATCTCGAACTCGACCATCGCCTTGTGATCGCGAACGACCGACTCGAGCCGCTGGCGCAGATGCGGGACGTCCCACTTGCCGGCGCCGAGCCCGAAGAAAGAGCGGCCGTGCGTCCGCGCGGCATCTTCCTTGAAGACTTCGTAGAAGCAGCGGCTGGCCGCGAGAACGTTGAGCCGCTCGTCGAGGACCAGAAAGGGTTCGGGAAATGTATCCACGATGGCCAGCGCCAATGTGCGGGCGTCCGCGAGGTTGTCGAACTGCTGCATGATTGCTCCACAGGGCGGGAGCACATCTCATCTCTCAGCCACCGCCGCGCCGATGCTGGGACGGTGATTTCGACTACGTACAGGTTTGCCGCGCCGAATGTAACCTAAATCAGTGGGGCGGCGCCGGTCGCGTAGCGGGATCGAAGCAAAAGGAATTCGGGGCCGGCCGCGCTTTCGCCTGGCCGGCCCCGCCCTCGATACGCGACGCGAGGGGCCAAAAGGGCAAGTGCATGGCTTACATCGCCAACGCAGCACCGGCCGGAGTTGGCTGAGCGCGCAGTAAGCGCAGGCCGCAACACCCGGGCTGAACCGATGTGACAGCCGAGGTTCACCCTGGCGGAGAGGGATGGCGGCCCTGGAGGGGGACAGTCACTAGTGACTGTCCCCATAGCGCTCAACTAGTGACTGTCCCCATAGCGCTCAGCGGCTGACGACGACGTCTCCGCTGTCGACCCGTCCGAGAGGGGCAGGTCGCGCGACCCGCCCCCGCCGCAGCGAAATGCCGCGGAAATAGCTCGGCAGCCCCTCGCCGCGCATCGTCGGCGCGTCCACCAGCTGATAGTGAAGGTGGGGGAAGAGCGCGCTTCCGGAAGACCCGATCTCGGCGATCACCTCCCCCGCGGCGACCTCCCGTCCGACCTGCACCCGCACGCTGTTCTGCCGGACATGGGCGAAGATGCTGAACGATCCGTCGCCATGGTCGATGACGACGTGATTGCCGAGCAGGGCATTGGGATTGGCATTGCTCTCCGCCGGATCGAAGCTGCCGTCGTCGGGCCTGTCGGCGACGGCGGCGACGATCCGCCCGGCCGCGGTGGCGCGGATCGGTGCGCCCCAGCCGATATAGTCCTCGACCGTTCGATGCCGGCCGCGCGCCATCCGCCCATTCTCGTCGACGGGGACGAAATCGTAGGAGTAGCGCATCGCATTGGAGGCGAAGCCGAGGCTGCGCAGGAACGGGTGGGCGTAGTTCCAGCGCCGGTGGTGCGACAGCGCATCGTGACCGTCCCAGACGAGCACGCGTCCCGAGAGGGGGAAGGTAAGCAGGCGCGGCCGCTCCTGCCGGCTGATTTCAGCCTCCGCCGTGACGTCGGGCAGCCGCTCCTGTCCCTCCACCCGGCCGAACCGGGCCCGCACGCGCACGCGATGCGCGCGGACGTCCGGCGGCGGGGACGGGAACGGATTGAAGAAGAGCGCTTCCTGGCCGGCCGGGATCACCCGCTCGCCGAGCGTGACGATCGACGGCACGCCGCCATTGCCGTCGACGCGCCGGCTGATCAGCACCTCGCCGCCGGCATCCAGATAAGCGACTTCCAGCTCGCTGAGCTCGATCGGAAAAGCGTGGGCGTTGCGAAGGATGATGTCGAAGTTGAGCGACTCGCCGGCAGCTCCGCGCTCGGCGATGGGCCGGAGCGGGAAGATCCGCGCGTCCGGGGCGGTCTGCGCCAGGGAAGCCGCGCCGGCGACGGAAATGATGATCGCAAGCGCTGCCGCAAATCTCATTGCTGCTTCTCTCCCCGCGAGCTTCCTACGCCGCCGCCGCCGCACTGGGAAGGCGGCGGCGCGCGCCGCGGCATTACCAGCTGCCCTCGGCGATCTTGCGGCGGCGCTCGAGCTCCGCGGCGCCCGGAGCGGCGGTCACGAAGCTGCCGGGCCTGATCTCGCCGTCGGGCTCGTAGGCGGCGATGATGTTGCCGCCGGACGTGATTTCATGGTCGGCCATGCGCATCGAGCCCGGCAGGGTCCCGTCGCCGAACAGCCGCTTTCCCGAGCCGAGCACCAGCGGAAAGGTCATCAGCACGAGCCGGTCGATCAGGCCGGCGGCGAGCAGCTGCGGATAGAGCGTCGCGCTGCCTTGGATGACGAGGTCCGGTCCCTCCCCCGCTTTCACTTCGGCGAGCGCGTCGAGGCTTGCCAGGCGATGGCTGTTCCGCCATTCGAGCGGCTCGTCGCCGCGCGTCAGGACATATTTCGCGGCGCGATCGAAGCGCGCGCCGAGCGCCTTCTCCTCGCCCTGGGCGAAGGGCCAATAGGCCGCGAAGATGTCGTAGGTGCGCCGGCCGAGCAGCAGGTCGAAGTCGCCGCCGAACAAAGCGCCGATCCGCTCGCCCACCGCGTCGTCGAAATAGTCGAACAGCCAGCCGCCGAGCCCGAACCCGCCGGTCCGGTCCTCCTCCGGACCGCCCGGCGCCTGCATCACGCCGTCGAGCGAAACGAACGCCGCGCCGATAATCTTGCGCATCACTCTCTCCCAGCATCTCCGGCCGCGAAATGGGCCATCTGGTCCCCGAGCGCCTTGACGAAGGCCGGCCGCGCCGTCGCGCGGGCGACATAGTCCCGGCAGGCGGGCGATCCGGCAAGCCCGTCGAACCGGTCGACGAGGCGCAGCACGTCCGCCATGGCGATGTCGGCAATCGAGAAGCGTCCCGCCAGCCATTCGCGTCCGGCCAGCACCGGCTCCAGATGCCCGAGCCGCGCCTTCACCCATCCATCGAAGAAGGCCCATGCCGGCGTGTCGGTCTCGCCGGAGAATTGGAGGAGCGCCCAGGGCAGGCTCGCCATCTCGACCGAATTGAGCGCCGCGAACAGCCACTGGATCGCCGCGTCGCGCCCGCGCGGATCGGCCGGCATCAGCGCCGCGCCGCGCGCGCCGAGATGAAGCAGGATGGCGCCGCTCTCGAAGATCGACAGGTCGCCGTCGCTCAGCCACGGCACCTGGCCGAACGGCTGGTGTGCGAAATGCCCGGCCTTGCGATCGCCGAACGGCGTGCTCTCGACGCGATAGGCGAGGCCCGCTTCCTCCAGCGCCCAGCGGATACGGATGTCGCGCACAAAACCGCGCGGCATGTCGGGCACCCAGTCGAAGGTGGTGAGGATCAGCTCGCCCATTCGGCACCTCCGCGTCGAAGCCGGCCTCTTAATGCTTTCGCGTACTTTTGTCCGCCCAAAGCGCCGGCACGAGCCCCGGAGGTCGAGCGGGCAGCCGACCGGACGGCTTGCCTGGCGCTCCCCTTCGGGTCAGAGGGGCCTATGCATCCGGTCGAGACGTTCGAGACGGTCCTCGTCCTGCTCGCGGCGGTGATCGCGCTGCACTGGGCGGCGGCGAGGATCGGCCTTCCGCCCTCGGCATCCCTGCTCGTCGGCGGCGGTGCGCTCGCCTTCATCCCGGGGTTGCCGGAAATCTCGCTGGACCCGGAGCTCGCTCTGGTCCTGTTCCTGCCGCCGCTGCTTTTCGACGGCGCCTATTACACGGCGTTCGGGAGATTCCGGCGTCACCTGGCCGGTATTCTTTCGCTGGCACTTGGCGCGGTCCTGTTCACGACTCTGGTCGTCGGCGTGGTGACCCGCTGGCTCCTCCCCGAGCTTCCCTGGGCTGCCTGCTTCGCGCTGGGGGCCATCGTATCGCCGCCCGACGCGGTCGCGGCCCGCGCCGTGCTTCAGCGCGTCACGCTGCCGCGCAGGCTCCAGGCCCTGTTGGAAGGAGAAAGCCTGCTGAACGACGCGACGGGCCTCGTCCTGTTCCGGTTCGCCGTTGCCGCGACGCTGAGCGGCGCGTTCGATGCCGGCGCAGCCGTCGCCAGCTTCGTCTTCCTCGGCGCGGGCGGCGCGGTCGTCGGCGCCGCGGTCGGCGCCGCCTCGATGCTGCTGATCAGGCGTATGACCGACGAGACGCTCGTCGTTGCCGCTGCAAGCCTGCTCTGCTGGGCCGCCTATCTGGCCGGCGAAGCGCTCCACGTCTCGGGCGTCATCGCGACCGTTACCGCAGGCCTCCTTTTCGGCTGGTTCCAGCACGTTGTGCTGCCGGCGCGGGTGCGGCTGCAGGGAACCGCATTCTGGCGGACCCTCGTCTTCAGCCTCGAGGCTTTGGTGTTCATCCTGATCGGCTTCTCGCTCCGCGGCACGCTCGACCGCGCCGGCGGGATCGAGGCGGTGCTGACGACCATGACCCTGCCGATCCTGGGGGTCGTCTTCGCGGTGACGGCCGCCCGCTTCGCATGGGTGTTCGGCAGCGATGCCCTGCTGGCGGCGTTGCGCCGGGCCGGGCCGAAGCGCGCGCGGCCGCTGGGCTGGCGGCAGGCCGGCGTGTTGAGCTGGGCCGGTATGCGCGGCGTCGTCACTTTGGCGGTCGCGCTCACCTTGCCCGAAGCGATGCCCGGACGCGATCTCATGCTGGTCGCGGCCTTCGCAATCATCCTCGTCACCGTGATCGTCCAGGGCGCGAGTCTCGGTTGGGTCATTCGCCGCCTGCGCCCGGTCGACGGGGACCCGCCCGCTTCGATGGATCTTCCGGCGTCCGAGGCCGCGGTCGCGCGAGCAAAGCTCGCGGCGGTCGAATCATATGCCTACGATGCGGATGGGACGCTCGTGCACCCGCAACTGCTCGACACCTACCGTCAGCGCGCGGCGGCGACCGACCGCTACGCGCGCGACGCCGATGGCTTCATGAGCGACCTCAGCCCTCATTTCGACGGCATCCTCGCCGCGATCGCCGCCGGACGGGCCGAGCTGGTCCGCCTGCACCGCGCGGGGCAGATCGAGGACGAGGTCCTCCACGACCTGGAGCGGGACCTCGATTTCGAGGAGATGAGCATCATCCTCCAGCGCGGCGATTAGAGGGGACAGTTACCGGTAACTGTCCCCACCTTGTCCCCACCTTGCGCCCAAGCCTTACCTCATCGGCGCCGCGCCCGCTTGTCGAGCCGGCCGACGATCCGGATCGCCCTGCCCCGGTCGAACGGCGCCGCGTCGCCGGGCTCGTCCCAGCCCTGCGGGTCGATCCGCTTCATCGCTTCGGCGAGCATCCGCGCCTCGAGCCGCGGCGGCGATTCGGTGAGCGCCTCATCCCACGAAGCGGCGAAGCCGGGCAGCCGGTTGCGGCGGTTATAGGCGGTGCGGGTGCAGAACCCGGCGACGCGGCAGGCCGCGGTGACGCTCCCGGCTCGCGCAGCGCGCCGAGGAAGACCGCATCGTCCCGCTCGCCCCACCAGCCCCGGTGCGGCGCCACCGCCCTGAGGCGCCCCCCTGGCCCGCGCCGGACGACCAGCCCGTCGCCCGCCTCCCCGCCCGGCCCCTCCGCCGGCGTCCGTCGATCGAGACGCCCGCCGGCCGCCACCCGCGCCGCGATCATCCTCTCCCCGAATCCCGCCTCGAGCCGCCGCAGCCGATAGATGCACCCGAGCCCCAGCCCCGAAAGCTCCGCGGCGAGCCGGACCTGCCCCGTCTCCTCCAGCAACGCAAAGAACCGCCGCCGCCGCCACTGCGTGGCGCGCACGTAGCGCTGGCGCGGCTTGCCCGATCTGCGCTTCCCATCCATCGAACGGAACAGGAACACGCGAAATCCTACATTGCAAGTCGGGAAAGGGGACACCTACTTTTCTCATGAGAAGTAGGTGTCCCCTTGGTCCGTGTCCCCTTGGTCCGCCCTGCGCCTCAGTCGCGTCTCGGCTCCGTTGGCGCCGCCCTGGCCGCGGCGCGGCGGCGCTGCCGCAGGGCGTCGAGCCGCGCCTGGGCCTCGGGAAGGCCGAACCGCGGGGTCTCGTATGTCCGGAGGAGCTTGCCCGCCGTTTTCATGCGGACGGACGGATAATAAGCGTCGCGGTTGTGGGTGGTGGCGGCCGCCAGACGGTAGAGCCGGGCGGCCCGCCTCAGATCGACGGGGACGCCGTCGCCGGTCTCGAAGCGGATGCCGAGGGCGAGCTGGGCGCGCTTGTTTCCGGCGGCGGCGAGGCGGGCGATGGCGCGCAGATCTTCATCCCCATTTTCGGCGGACAGCGAAATGCCCTGGTAGCGGTCCGGCGTGCCGTTGCAGGCGGCGAGCGCGCCGAGCGCGAGCGCCGCTCCGGCGGCGGCGCGAAGCGAGAGGCGGCGGACAGGCATCGGCAAGCTCCTCCTTTGCCCGATGTTGTCTCTCGGCGGGCGAGGCGCCGTCAAGCGAGTCCCGCCGAAAGGGGACAGTTACTTGTAACTGTCCCCGCGGGCTCTGGGCTCTGTCCCCGCGGGCTCTTCGCGCCGGAGCTTACATGATCGCGGCAGGCATGGAACGTTGGTGTTCCAGCCGTTCCCGGCATTAGGGCGAACGTAGGAGCGAGGTGCTGGCGCCGTCGGCCCCTGGTCTGGACATGGTCGCTTGCTTGTCGCAACCCCGTCGTTCCCGCGTCGCCCGAAGCCCCCAACGTTGAACTTCCGCTAACCCCGCGCCTGACCCGCCCCCGCCCCCTTTCACGCTTTGTTTGTCAAATTCTGCGACAGCCTCCAGCGTGTCGGAGAAGCTTACAGCGGAGCGTCTGAAGCGCCCCTGCGCCGCCCCGCGCCAGAGGGAGGCGCGCGGGTGATCCGGCTGTTCAAACATTATGTGCCGCATTGGGTGCTGATGCTTGGCTGGCTCGATTTCCTGCTGCTGCTGGGCGCGGCGGAGGCGGGCTGGCTGATGCGGATCTGGCAGCTCGGCGGCGCGGTCGATCCGGAGGCGGCGCGGCTGCCCAGCCTCGCCGCCTTCGCGGCCTCGGTGCAGCTGGCGATGGTCGCGGTCGGCATCTACCGCTCCGAGGCCCTGCTTTCGCTGCGCATCGCCACCGCGCGGCTGCTGGTCGCGCTCGCGCTCGGCATATTGTTCCTCAGCCTCGTCTTCTTCCTCTTCCCGGCGCTCGGCTTCTGGAGGTCGAACCTGCTCTATGCGAGCGGCTTCGCGATCATGCTGCTTGCGGGCGCGCGGCTGCTGCTGAGCCGAGCGGTCGGCGGCGAGACCTTCAAGCGGCGGGTGCTGGTGCTCGGCGCCGGCGCCAAGGCGGCGCGGATCGAGGCGCTCGCCGGGCGCGACGGCGCGAGCTTCACCATCGCCGGCTTCATCGCGATGAACGACGGCCAGGTCGCCGTCGCGCGCGCCGTCAACCGCGACGCGATCGGGAACTTCGCCGACCATCTCCTCCGCCTGCGCGCCTCCGAGGTCGTGCTCGCGGTCGAGGAAAGGCGCAACGCGCTGCCGCTTTCCGACCTGCTGCGCGCCAAGACCACTGGGGTCGAGGTCATCGACCTTTCGACCTTCCTCGAGCGCGAGACCGGCCGCGTCGACCTCGACAGCCTCAACCCGAGCTGGCTGATCTTCTCGGACGGCTTCTCGGCCGCGCGACGGCTCTCCTCGATCGCCAAGCGGCTGTTCGACGTCGCGGTGAGCACCGCCATCCTGATCCTGACCGCGCCGCTGATCGCGCTCACCGCGATCGCGGTGAAGCTCGAGAGCAAGGGCCCGGCCTTCTTCCGCCAGCGCCGCGTCGGCCTCTACGGCGCGCCGTTCGAGATCCTGAAGCTGCGCTCGATGCGCGAAGACGCCGAGGTCGGCGGCAAGGCGGTCTGGGCGCAGAAGGACGATCCGCGCGTCACCCGCGTCGGCTCGGTGATCAGGAAGCTCAGGATCGACGAGCTGCCGCAGGCGTGGAGCGTGCTGAAAGGCGACATGAGCTTCGTCGGCCCCCGCCCGGAGCGGCCGCAATTCGTCGCCGATCTCGAGGCGCGCCTCCCTTATTATGCCGAGCGCCACATGGTGAAGCCGGGCATCACCGGCTGGGCGCAGATCAACTATCCCTACGGCGCCTCGGTCGAGGATGCGCGCCAGAAGCTCGAGCTCGACCTCTATTACGCCAAGAACTACTCGCCGATGCTCGACGTCCTCATCCTGCTCCAGACGCTGCGCGTCGTGCTGTGGCCGGAGGGGGCGCGCTGATGGCCGGCTTTCTCCAGCTCTGGAGCCACGCGCTCGCCGCCGCGCTCTACGGCGCGCTCGCCATCTGGCAGCTCAGGCACTGGAACGGCGACCCGCGCAACCGGCCTCTGGTCACGGCCTTCGCCGTCGTCTCGGTCTGGTCGATCTTCGTCGCCATCGAAGGGCCGCATTACCTCCTCGCCAGCTTCTCCGAGAGCGGGCGCAACCTCGCCTTCCTCGCCTTCATGTACGGGATCATGCACGGCGCCGAGGACGACCGCCGCCAGCGTGCGGTGAAGTCGGTCTATGCGGCGGTGGCGGGGGTCGTCGGTCTGCAGATCGTCATCGCCGGCGTCTCCGCCGAGTTCGCCGAGGTGCCGCCCGTCCTCGCGGCGCTCACGGCCACCCAACACATCATCGGGCTCACCATCGCCGCCGGCGCGCTCGTCCTGGTCCACAATCTCTACGGCCAGGCGTCGCCCGATTCGCGCTGGGGCATGAAGCTGCCGGCGATCGCGCTGGCGGCGATGTGGGCCTACGACCTGCACCTCTACACCACCGCCTATCTGACCCGCTCGCCGGCCTTCGAGCTGTTCGCGATGCGCGGCGCGGTGCTGTCGATGATCGTGCCCTTGTTCGCGCTCGCCAGCCGGCGCAACGCCAGCTGGAAGATGCAGCTGTCGCGCGCGGCCACCTTCCAGTCGCTGTCGATGCTCGCCATCCTCGCTTATCTGATCGTGATGATGTCGGCGACGCGGGCGATGGAGTTCGCCGGCGGCGACTGGGCGCGCTTCGGCCAGGTCGCTTTGATCTTCGCGATGACCGTCGCCGCGCTGATCCTGCTGCCGTCGGGACGCGCCCGCGCCTGGGTGCGGGTGATGGTCTCCAAGCACTTCTTCCAGCATCGCTACGACTATCGCAGCGAGTGGCTGCGCTTCACCCACACCATGGGCCGCGCCGGCGAGGATGGCGGGCGGCTCGAGGAACGGGTGGTGAAGGCGCTCGCCGACATCGCCGGCTCGCCGGGCGGGCTGCTGCTGCTCGCCGACGAGCAGGGGCGCCTCGCTCCCGCCGCGCGCTGGAACTGGCACCATGAGGCCGAGCCCGGCCGCGACGACGACGGCGGCTTCGCCCGCTTCCTCGGCGCGACCGGCCATGTCCTCGACTTTTCGGCGCCCCTCCCCGGCGAGCCGGCGCGCGCGCCCGTGGCGGTGCCGGTGCCGGGCTGGATCGCCGCGCTTCCGGAGCTGTGGGCGGGCGTGCCCCTGATCCACGGCGAGCGGCTGGTCGGGCTGGTGCTGCTCGAGCATCCGCCGGTGCGGCGGCCGCTCGACTGGGAGGATTTCGACCTGTTCCGGACCGCCGGGATCCAGGCGGCCTCCTATCTCGCCGAAGCGCAGTCCCATCTCGCGCTCGCCGACGCCCAGCGCTTCGACGAGTTCAACCGCCGCTTCGCCTTCATCATGCACGACATCAAGAACCTCGTCTCCCAGCTCACCCTGGTCGCCCGCAACGCCGAGCGGCATGCCGACAATCCCGAGTTCCGCGCCGACATGATCGCGACGCTGCAGAGCTCGGTCAGGAAGATGCACGAGCTGCTGGCGCGGCTCTCCAACGGCAGCCGCCGCGATGCCGAGCCGCCGCGCCCGCTGGCCGTGCAGACCGTTGCCGCCGCGGTCGCGGAGGCCAAGCGTCGCGCGCACCCGGTCGAGCTGCGCGGCGATGCGCGGATCGTCGCCCTCGCCGACCCCGGCAGGCTCGAGCAGGCCCTCGGCCATCTCGTCCAGAACGCGATCGACGCGAGCCCGGCCGGCGCGCCGGTCCGCATCTCGCTCGCACGGCACGACCGGGAGGCGGCGATCGAGGTCGCCGACTTCGGGCCGGGCATGTCCGCGGAGTTCGTCCGCACCCGGCTGTTCCAGGCCTTCGCCTCGACCAAGGACAACGGCTTCGGCGTCGGCGCCTACGAGGCGCGGGCGCTGGTCACCGCGATGGGCGGGCGCATCGAGGTCGAGAGCCGCGAGGGCGAAGGCTCCCGCTTCACCGTCTTTTTACCGCTGGGAGAGGAAAGCCTCGCCCCACAGCTCGAACGGAAATGCGCATGACGTCCGAAGCGAAGCCCAAATTGCTGATCGTCGAGGACGACGAGGGCCTGCAGCGCCAGCTGCGCTGGGCCTATGACGATTACGAGGTGCTCTGCGCCTCCGACCGCAACGCGGCGATCGACCTGGTGCGTTCGGAGGAGCCGCCGGTCGTCACCCTCGACCTCGGCCTCCCGCCCGACCCGGACGGCGTCAGCGAGGGCTTCGCGACGCTGGAGACGATCCTGTCGCTGAAGCCGGAGACCAAGGTGATCGTCGCCTCCGGCCACGGCGCGCGGGAGAGCGCATTGAGGGCGATCGCATCGGGCGCCTATGATTTCTACCAGAAGCCGGTCGACATCGATCAATTGGGGCTGATCGTCCGCCGCGCCTTCCAGCTCCATGGGATCGAGACCGAGAACCGCCGGCTCGAGAACCATGTCGGCGCCGACCGCACCGTGCTCGGCACGATGATCACGGCGGCGCCGGAGATGATGAAGGTCGCCCGCACCATCGAACGGGTCGCGAACACCGACGTCTCGGTGATGCTGCTCGGCGCCAGCGGCACCGGCAAGGAGCTGCTCGCCCGCGGCCTCCACCGCGCCAGCCGCCGCGCGGGCGGCACGTTCGTCGCGATCAACTGCGCGGCGATCCCCGAGAATCTGCTCGAGGCGGAATTGTTCGGCTACGAGAAAGGCGCGTTCACCGGCGCGATCAAGACCATCGAGGGCAAGATCGAGCAGGCCCATGGCGGCACTCTGTTCCTCGACGAGGTCGGCGACATCCCACTGCCGCTGCAGGTCAAGCTGCTGCGCTTCCTTCAGGAGCGGGTGATCGAGCGGATCGGCGGACGCAAAGGGATCGCGGTCGACACGCGCATCGTCTGCGCGACCCATCAGGACCTGCCGGCCATGATCCAGGCGGCGAGCTTCCGCGAAGACCTCTATTACCGGCTGGCCGAGATCGTCGTCCGCATCCCGACCCTGGCCGAGCGGCACGGCGACGCCACCCTGCTCGCCAAGCATTTCCTCCACCTCTTCTCGCGCGAGATGAACCCCAATGTCCGCGGCTTTTCGGCCGGCGCGCTGCAGGCGATCAACGACTGGCCCTGGCCGGGCAACGTCCGCGAGCTCGAGAACCGGATGAAGCGCGCGGTGATCATGGCCGACGGCAAGCTGATCACCGCCGACGATCTCGATCTCTCGTCGAAGGAGGGCGACCAGCTGCCGATCAACCTCAAGGCGGCGCGCGAGGAGGCCGACCGGAGGGTCATCCGCCAGGCGCTGGCGCGGACCGAGAGCAACATTTCGAGCGCCGCGCGGCTGCTCGGCATCAGCCGGCCGACGCTTTACGACCTCTTGAAGCAATATGGGCTGCAGCCGTGACCGGGGCGCGGCAGGCCCTCTCAGCCCTGCTGCTCGCGGCGGCCGCCGCCTGCTCCGGCGCGTCCGCCGCGCCGACTCCGGAGCAATCCTACCGCCGCGGGCTCGCCGCGCTCGAGCAGGGCCGGCCGCGCGCCGCCCGGGCCGAGCTCTTCAGGGCGCTCCACGGCAACCCGAACGACGTCCGCGCCCGCCTCGCCCAGGCCCGCGCCGCCTTGCTGCTCGGCGACGGCGTGGCGGCGGAATCGGAGATCCGCCGCGCCCGCGACGGCGGCGCGCCTGAAGCGCAGACCCGCGCCCTCCTCGCCCACGCCCTGCTGCTCCAGGGGGAACCGCGGCGCGCCATCGCGGCAGCGGAGGGAGCGACGGGCGCGGAGGCGGCTTATGCCGGGCGGATCCGTGCCCGCGCCCTGTTCGCATTGGGCGAGGAGGAGAATGCCGCCGCGGAGTTCGCGCGCGCCGCCGAGGCCGGTCCGCAGGACAGCCGGGTGTGGACGGACATTGCCGGCTTCCGCCGCGCCACTGGCGACGTCGCCGCCGCCATCGAGGCGGCGGACCGCGCCGTCGCGCTCGACGCGCGCAACGCCGAAGCGCTGCGGCTGCGCGGCGAGCTCACGAGGAGCCAATACGGGCTTGCGGGCGCCCTCCCCTGGTTCGACCGGGCGCTCGAGATCGATCCGGACGACGTCATCGCCCTGCTCGAACGGGCGGCGACGCTCGCCGATCTCGGCCGGATGCAGGACATGCTCGTCGATACGCGGCGGGTGCTCTCGCTCCAGGGCGGCAACGCCATGGCCTTCTACCTGCAGGTGATGCTCGCCGCGCGCGCCGGCGAATTCGAGCTCGCCCAGAGGATCTGGCAGCGCACCGAGGGACGCTTCGACGACACGCCGGCCGGGATGCTGCTCGGCGGCGCGATCGATTACGAGACCGGCAATGTCGCGCAGGCGGCGCGGCGGCTTGGGCGGCTGGTCGCGCTGCAGCCCGCCAACCGCAAGGCGCGGCGGCTGCTCGCGGCCGCCCAGTGGCGCGCGGGCGACGCCGCCGCCACGATCGCCACGCTTCGCCCGATCGCGGAGCGGGCCGACGCCGACAGCTACAGCCTGACGCTGATCGGCCGGGCGCTGGCGCGGCAGGGCGACACGAACGCCGCCGCGGTCTTCCTCGTCCGCGCCGCCTTGCCGCAGAGCCGCGCGTCGGCGGCCCTGGACATGGACGCGGTAAGCGACGAGCAGCTCGCGGCCCTTCGCCAGGCCGCGGCGGACCGCGGCGACGCGGCGACGGAGGTCGCTTTGGTCGCGGCTTTGCTCGCGCGCGGCTTCGGCACGGAGGCGCTCGAGCGGGCGCTGGCGCTCCAGCGCGGGCATCCCGGCGCGCCCGACGCGCACGTGCTGGTCGGC
>JAXDPC010000239.1:0-7643 GCA_034668525.1 Sphingomonadales bacterium | reverse complement strand
AATGCGAGGGCGCCCTGCTCGGCGCCACGCTCGACGAGGGCGTCGGCGCTCCCCGCGCCGCGGGGCTGCTGATGGTCACGGGCGGCACCCAGACGCGAATCGGCTCGCACCGCATGTACGAGCGTCTCGCCCGCCAGCTCACCGCCGCCGGCTATGCCTCGCTCCGCTTCGACCGCCGCGGCGTCGGCGACAGCGAGGGCGAGGATCCGGGCTTCCGCCGCAGCGGCGCCGACATCGCGGCCGCGGCGGCGGCGCTCCGCAAGGAAGCGCCGCAGGTCGACAAAATCTTCGGCTTGGGGCTTTGCGACGGCGCGACCGCACTCGCCCTCCACGGTGCGGCGGCAGGCCTCGACGGGATCATCCTGGTCAATCCGTGGCTGGTCGAAGCGGAAGCCGGCACTCCCGCCCCGGCCGCCGTGCGCAGCCATTATCGCGACCGGCTGCTCAGCCTCGAAGGCTGGAAAAAGCTCGCCACGGGGGCCGTCGACTGGCGCAAGCTCGCCGCAGGCCTGCGCCGCTCGACCGCGACCGCCGGCGCGCCGCTCGCGGCCGAGGCCGCGGCCGCGATGCGGGCGGAGCGCCTGCCTTGCGCGGTCATTCTTGCCGAGCGCGACGCCACCGCGATTGCCGCCAGGCACGAGCTGAAGCGCCGCGACTTCAAAGGCTTGATCCATTTTCTTCAGACGGTGCCGAGCGACTCGCATACGTTCGCGCGGCCCGGCGATTCGGGCGCATTGTTCGGCGCCACCCTGGCTTTTCTCAGGCGTCTTGGAGGCTGACCGCGGGCGCGTGCGCGGTCTCGAAATCGGCCTCGGCGAGGAATTTCTCGGCGTCGAGCGCCGCCATGCAGCCGGTGCCGGCCGCGGTCACCGCCTGGCGGTAGATCTTGTCCATCACGTCGCCGCAGGCGAAGACGCCGGGAACGCTGGTCTTGGTGGTTCCGGTCTCGACAATCACATAGCCGTCCGGATCGAGGTCGAGCCTGCCGCGGAACAGCTCGGTCGCCGGCGAATGGCCGATCGCGACGAAGCCGCCCTCGACGTCGACCTGGCTGAGCTCCCCGGTCTTGGTGTCGCGCAGCTCGAGCGCGACCAGCCCCTCGGGCAGGCCGCCGCCGACGAAGCGCTCGACCGTCTTGTTCCAGAGCATCTTGATGTTCGGGTGGGCGAACAGCCGGTCCTGCAGGATCTTCTCGGCGCGGAGGCTGTCGCGGCGGTGGATCAAAGTGACGTCGTGGCTGTGGTTGGTCATGTAGAGCGCTTCCTCGACCGCGGTGTTGCCGCCGCCGATCACCGCGACCTTCTTGCCGCGGTAGAAGAAGCCGTCGCAGGTGGCGCAGGCGGAGACGCCCTTGCCCTTCAGCTGCTCCTCCGAGGGAAGGTTCAGCCAGCGCGCCTGGGCGCCGGTGGCGACGACCAAAGTATCGCCGACATAGACGGTCCCGCTGTCACCCTTGAGGCGGAACGGCCGCTCCGACAGGTCGACCTCGGAAATATGGTCCCAGACCATCTGCGTGCCGACATGCTCGGCCTGCTTGGTCATCTGCTCCATCAGCCACGGACCCTGGATGACGTCCGCGAAGCCGGGATAATTCTCGACGTCGGTGGTGATGGTGAGCTGGCCGCCGGGCTGGATGCCCTGGACGACGATCGGCGCGAGCCCGGCGCGGGCGCCGTAGATGGCGGCGCTGAGCCCGGCCGGGCCGGAGCCCAGGATCAGCATGCGGGTGGAATGGGTGGCGGCCATGGGGCGGAGGTAAGGGCCGGCCGGGCGGGGCGCAACCGGTGATTTGCCGCCCCCGCCGGCCGCTGTTAGAAGCCGCCGACGCCCATCCGATGCGGAGCCTCGACCCAGATGAACGCCACGCCCCAGGACAATCCGCTCGGCCTCGACGGCTTCGAGTTCGTCGAATTCACCAGCCCCGATCCGGAGGCGATGGCGGACCTGTTCGGCAGGCTCGGCTTCGTCCATGCCGGCGACCATCGCCGGATCGCGGTGCGGCATTACCGCCAGGGCGACATCAACTTCCTGCTCAACATGGAGCCGGTCGGCCATGCCGGCGCCTTCCGGCAGGCGCACGGCCCCTCGGCCAGCGCGATGGCCTTCCGGGTGAAGGACGCGCGCGCGGCGCTGAAGCTGGCCGTCGAGCGGGGCGCCGCCGAGGTGGAGGGCGAATATGGCTATCCCTGCATCGAGGGGATCGGCGGCTCCCATCTCTATCTGATCGACCGCTACGGCGAGGCGACGATCTACGACAGCGATTTCACGGCCGTGGCGGGCGCCGGCGAGAGCTTCGAAGGCGCCGGCCTCCACACGCTCGACCACCTCACCCACAACGTCTTCCGCGGCCGCATGAACCACTGGGCGGGATTCTACGAGACGATCTTCAACTTCCGCGAAATCCGCTATTTCGACATCGAAGGCCAGCAGACCGCCCTCCTCTCGCGGGCGATGACGGCGCCCGACGACAAGATCCGCATCCCGTTGAACGAGAGCCAGGACGACGTCAGCCAGATCGCCGAATATCTGCGCGACTATAATGGCGAGGGCATCCAGCACCTCGCCCTCGCCACCGACGACATCTTCGCCACGGTCGATGCGCTGCGCGCCGCCGGAATCCGCTTCCAGGACAGCCCCGAAACCTATTATGACATGATCGACCAGCGCCTGCCCGGCCATAACCACGACATCTCGGAAATGCGCAGGCGGCGGATCCTGATCGACGGCTCGCCCGAGACCGGCGAGGGGCTGCTCCTCCAGATCTTCACCGAGAATATGTTCGGCCCGATCTTCTTCGAGATCATCCAGAGGAAGGGCAATCAGGGCTTCGGCGAGGGCAATTTCAAGGCGCTGTTCGAATCGATCGAGCTCGACCAGATCCGCCGCGGCGTGCTGCCCGCCGCCCAGGAACATGCCTGACCGGCGCGCACCCGCGCGAGTCGGACCGAAACGACGGCACAGAAACGGCGCTCGTTCAGGAAATCAGTCCGGCCGGTCCTCGCCGCGATAGTCGACCCGGGCGGCGTGCAAGGTCGTTCCCGGACCGCGGGTAAACTGGTCGCGCACCGCGCCGACGAATTCCTCGAGCGCCTGGCGAAGTTCCGGGGGCAGGCTGAGGTAGGCCGACAGAAGCGCGCTGGCACCTTCGCCGAGCGCTTCGGCCCCGCTTCTGCGCCCGGAAAGAATGTAGACCACGTCGACGTCGGCATCGACCAGGCGCGCCAGATATTCGGCGCGAAGCTCGCGCCGGTCGTTTTCGTAAAGGCTCTGTTTCGGCACGTCCGTGCCGACGAGACCGGCGAAATCGGCCTGCTTCAGTCCGAGTCGCTTGCGCTCTTCTGCCAGTCTTCCCCCGAAACTCATCGGTTTTGAAAAATCCTTGTTGACAATTCATCCGAAATGGAGAGATTATGGATCGATTCGTGGCCAAGGCGTAAGTGCACCCGGAGATGAAAAGCCGCATAGTCGCGCCAATTGCAAGTGGCGCGCTGTCTTTGCTGTGCTCGCTGCATGGCCCCAGCCTCAATCCAGCGCCAGTAATGCGCGCGCATCCTGCTTCGCTGTTGGACGGCGTTCCGTGAATAGCGACCGCGCCGAGCGCGACCAGGAGCTGATCGCCGCCGCGGCCCGCGCCGTGCTCGCCTCGCTCCGCAAGGAGATCGAGGAGCGGCAGCTGCCCCGCGCCGCGCTTGGCGCGCTGCGCATGCTCGAGACCGCGCTCGACGAGGCGCGCCGACTCTCTCGTTAGGGGCCAGGCACGGCTCCCTGCCGTTCGCGCTCCGGCAAGGCATGAGCATCGACCCGAGCCCGCTCGCATCCGCCTGCGGCCGACCGCGCACGCCGTCCCGCCCGGCCTTTAGCCGCTTCCGGAAGCGGCTCGCGCCGGATAGAAGGGCGCTTCGACGGGATCAGCGGGGAAGTGACATGAACGGCTTGGCTCTGGCGCGCGGCGAGGATCAGGCGGCGGGCCCCTCCCCTTCCTGGCGCGAGGATGCGCTCGGCTTCCTGATGGCGCCGGTCGGCCGCGAGGCGTTCGTCGAGGACCATTACGAGCAGCGCCCTCTGCTCAACATACGCGGCGAGCCGGAGCGCTATGCCGAGCTGCTCACCCTCGCCATGATCGACGAATTCATCGCCAGCGCCGACCTGCGCGAGGGGATGATCGAGGTCACCAACCGCAAGAACCCGGTCGGCCGGGACGACTATACCTATGAGGACGGGCGGATCAGCCGCAACGCGGTCGCCCGCGAATATCAGCGGGGGGCGACGATCATCCTCCCGCATCTGCACGAATCGCTGTTCCAGCTCGGCGAGTTCGCCCGCTCGCTGGAGGAGATTTTCTCCTGCCATATCCAGACCAACATCTACCTGACGCCCGAGGGCAACCAGGGCTTCCCGCCGCATTACGACAATCACGACGTCTTCATCATGCAGATCGCGGGCGCGAAGGCCTGGCGGCTGTACGACACGCCGGTCGCCACGCCCTATCGCGGCGAGCGCTTCTCGCTCGAGCGGCACAAGCCGAGCGAGGTGAAGCAGGAGTTCACGCTTCGCGCGGGCGACTGCGTCTATATTCCGCGCGGCCTGATGCACGACGCCGAGAATGTCGGCGACGAGCCGTCGCTTCACATCACGGTGGGCCTGATCACCAAGACCTGGGCGGACCTGTTGCTCGAGGCGGTCTCGGAGCTTGCGCTGGAGGAACCGGGCTTCCGCCGCTCGCTGCCGGCGGGCTTCGCCACCCGCGAGTTCGACCGCGAACTCGCGCGCCGGCATTTCGACCGGCTGATCGCGCTCGTCGCCGACAAGGCCAGCATGGACTCGGCCTTCGACCTGATGGCCGACAATTTCATCCGCGGCCGGCGGCCGAACCTCGCCGGGGTGATCATGGAGCACCCGCCCGTGCCGCAGCCCGGCCAGCGCTTCCGGCGCCGCCGTTTCGTGCCGTGGAACGCGGCCGAAGACGAAGGCGCGCTGGTGATCGTCGGCCCGGGCGGAGACCTCCGCTTCGCAGAGGAAGACGGCGACGCGCTCGACGTCGCGCTCTCCGGGGAGTCGTTCGGCGAGGCGGACCTCAAATGCGCGGAGCCGGTCGAGATGATCCGGCGGCTTTGGGCGGCCGGCTATCTCGAAAAAGCAGACTGAGCCCACCGCGCCCCTCCTGCCAAAAAAAGGCCCGGCTCCCGCAAGGGGCCGGGCCTCGTTTCAGTCCCGCAGGCCGGTCAGCAGCGGCGTCCGCGTCCGCCCGGATCGGCGTAACGGCCTCCGTCGCTGTCGCTGCACGAGCGGCGGCCGCGGCCGTAATTGGCGACGTCGCCCGGGTCGCTGTCGGTGACTCCGGTCCGGCCGCGCCCACGGTTCACCGGGTCGCTCGGATCCGCGTCGGTGACGCCGCCGCGGCCATAGCCGGGGGAATCGCCGGGATCGGCGTCGGTGATGCCGGTGCGCCCGCGGCCGCTGCCGGCCGGATCGCTCGGATCGCTGTCGGTGATGCCGCCGCGCCCGCGGCCGACGGGATCTCCCGGGTCGCTGTCGGTGACGCCGCGTCCACGGCCCGAGGGGTCGCTGGGATCGCTGTCCGTGATGCCCGTGCCGCGCCCGCGTCCGGCCGGATCGGCGTAACGGCCGCTGTCCGAATCGCTGACCTGCGCTCGCGCTACCCCCGTGAGCGCGACCAGCGCGCCGCCGCCGGCGATCGCTCCGCCCGCCACCGTTCCAAGGAACGACCGGCGGCTCAGCTTACGTGTGATCTTCATCCCACTTCCCCTTCTGGCCCAGGCGGGAACCTATCGGAAAAGGGCGACTGCGACAATGAAGCTCGTCGCGGGTTAGCGCAGGGAAGAGAGGCTCAGCGCGCCGCGGTCGGACGCGCGTTGCAATAATCGCGTACCGCCGCGACGAGCGCGAAATCGCCGGCGGCGCGCGCGACCCGCTCGCCCTCGGCGCAATCGCCCAGAGCCACGATGTCGCCCACCCGTTCGCCCAGCTCGCGCGAGCCGGCGGTCGCCATTGCGGCGGTCGCCGGAGTCGCCGCAGGCATGGGAGGACGAGCGGCAGCCTGGCGCTCCGCCTCGATCGACTGGCGGCCGGCAGCGCTCCAGTCGACGAACAGGCCCTGGAAACGGACGCGCCCTTCCGCGGCCGGCGTCTCGGACGCCGCCGCCGGGGCGGCCGCAAGGGCGACAAGCAGGAATGCGAACGTCTTCACGCCGCCGATATAGGTGGAAAAAGCTTCTTTACCAGCGCCCTGGCCGGTAGCGCGCAGCGTCGCGCGTCCGCACGTGCCGGAGGCCCGGTGAAACGAAGAGGGCGGAAGCCAAGCTCCCGCCCCCGCCGGGCCCGCGAACTGCACGCGCCGGCCCTGATGAGAGACGGGACGCAGCGGCTTTCGAAAAGGCCGCGGCGTCCCGCCGGTTCGTCGAACGCGCGACGAATCAATCCATCGCGTTCTTGACGTTGTTGAAGGTGGTGCCGAGCTGCGTGCCGAGCTGGGTCATCGCGGTGATCGCGGCGACCGCGATCAGGGCGGCGATGAGGCCGTACTCGATGGCGGTGGCGCCCTTGTTGCTCTTGAAGATGTTGCGAATGAACTGCATGTCTGGTCTCCTCAACGGAAGGTGTCCAAGCCTCCCGACGAGCCTGACTACGCGCCGCGGGTTAACAATTTTCTACCGTCCGCCGAATTTCTCCGGGTCAGCCGTGGCGCGGGGCCGGGCAGGGCGAGCCGGTTTTCGGAATTCGGGGCTGCGGGGATGGTAGCGGAGGAGGGACTTGAACCCCCGACACGCGGATTATGATTCCGCTGCTCTAACCAGCTGAGCTACTCCGCCCCAGGCCTGGGCCGCGCGGCCTCCGCCGCGACGGCGCGCTATAGGAAGCGCGCCATGGCCGGTCAACTGGAGCGGCGGGCGCCCGCTTTCAAGGCCGCGGCGGCGCGCGGCGCGTCCGGAACCCGCTGCCCCGCTTCTCGTTTGCAAGCCGAGTTAAGCGTTACCGTGGAGAGGCGAGATGGAGCTGCTGACACCGCTCGACACCCTGTGCCGCCTGATCATCCGCGCGCGCGAGCTCGAGGCGCAGGTGCCCGCGCAGGATCCGGACGAAGATGCGGACAATGTCGACGATTTCGACGACGAAAGCGGCGACCAGGCGCTCTCGGTGCTCGAGGACGAATTGAACAGCGGCGTCGAGGAGGAGATGCGGGCCACGCTCGACGACCTCGCCGACGACCAGCTCGCCGAGACGCTGGCGCTCGCCTGGGTCGGCCGCGGCACCTACGACGTCAGCGAATGGGACGACGCTTATGCCGAAGCGAACGACGTCGATCCCGAATCGTCGATCGACGAGCTGATGGACATGCCTCTGCTCGCTTCCTACCTCGAGGCCGGCCTCGCCGCGTTCGATTACAGCTGCGACGGCGTCGGCCAGCTCGATTGAGCGCCCCTGGTCGTCATTGCGAGGAGCCCTCCGACGCCGCCTGCGGCGTCGCTCAGGATAAACTGCCGCTTCGCGGCAGCGACGAAGCAATCCAGCGACAGCCTGCGAGCCGCTGGATTGCTTCGCTTCGCTCGCAATGACGGTTGAGCTATACCCGCCGTCCGAAGGAGCCCCTCATGAACGAGATGACCCGCCTCGCCGCCCAGCCC